>JAKPMS010000057.1 GCA_029548805.1 Spirochaetota bacterium
AATGCATAAAAACAAAGAAGGCTTCAAGCGCTACATGGGACTAACCTTCCTTATAGGTTTTGGTTTTTTTACCATGGGTTTGATGGATCCATTGTATGACACTTATTTGCCTGCCTTCCTTGGCAGGTACTTAAGTTCCAAAACCTTTATTGCTGCAATAATGACACTGGACAATGTGCTTCAGTTGTTCTTGATACCCATAGTGGCTGTATGGAGCGACAGGACAAGAACAAAAATAGGAAGGCGCATGCCTTTTATTATAACCATGCTGCCGGCTTCGGCCGTATTTTTTGGACTTATACCCTGGTCTGCCGGGCTTTCTCTTACAGCCCTTCTAGTTATAATTTTTATGCTGAATATTTTTAAAACCAGCGTAAGAGGCCCCGTGGTTGCACTAATGCCGGATACCATACCGGGAGAATACCGCTCGGAAGCCAACGGGGTTATAAATACCATGGGAGGCATAGGCACCATAATAGGCACACTTGTACTAGCCAGGCTTATGGATCTGGACATAGTATTGCCAATAATTGGCAGAACCAAGGATGTTCTGCCCTTCCCTATTGCCAGTGTTTTTATAATTTTGGCGGTAATTATACTTTTTGTTTTTGTAAAAGAGCGCAACCATGACAACGAAGCGGCGGAAGAGCATGTGCCTGTTTTGGCTTCCATAAAAGCTATCATTGCCCAGGAAGACAAAAGCGCTTTGTACGTGCTCATTTCCCTATTTTTGTGGTTCTCTGCCCATGGAGGGGTAGTATTATGGCTTGGCGTATATCTCAGGGACGTATTGGGAGCCAGCCCTGGACAGATGGGCTTGCCACAAGGGGTAGCAGGTATATCCTACGCTTTGGCTGCCATTCCCATGGGTTATCTGGCCCATAAAATTGGCAGAAGAAAAGCCATAAGGGGCTGTCTTGTCGGTTTGTTTACACTTACCGGAATTTTTACTGTTCTGAACATAATAGGCCCAAACCTTGGCCTTACGGGAGCCACGGGCTTATACCTGTTCCTGGCACTTATGCTAGTCTACGGGGTTTTCTGGGGCTCGGTCATTACCAACTCATTTCCAATGCTGTGGCAAATGGCCACTTTCGGAAATATAGGAATTTTTACCGGCCTTTATTACACCTTCTCCCAGGCTGCCAATATCCTGGCACCGCCCATAACAGGGGTAATAATGGACATAAGCAAAGCCATGGGTTTGCCGCTGCAATACCAGTATACGGGAGTGTTTGCTTTTGCATGTATGCTCCAAGTGGCAGCCTTTTTTGTAATGGCCAGGGTGCGCAAGGGTGAAGCCGGCGACAGCGCCGACGCCCAGGTAAAAGCCTAAAAGAACCAAAAGCATACTGCTGTTGGCAATACGCACTTGGCCAGCAGCAGTATGTCAAATGCGGATTAAAACAGGGTTATATTGTCATTTGTCCTGTGCTGTATGACTTTAAGGTAATTCTCTTCTTCCTTGCTTACAGCTTTAAGCATGGAGCCGGCTATCCGCTTTAAAAGCACCTTGCCGCTTTTTACAAAAAAGAAAATTTTTCTTGCCTGAACTCCGCCAGTATCCCTGGCAATTACGGGTATTTGCTCCTTGTTAAGATAATTTAATGCAAAGTCGATATTGTCTTGCGGAATGGTCATTATTCCGCTTTTCATGCGCAGTATGGAAGCTCCTCCAAATACCTTGGCCCTTATGTCAGCTTTCCTGGAACCGGCTTTAAGCAGTTCGTTGTACAAAAGCTCCATGGCATACATGCCGTATTTAGCGTTGGGGCTTTTTATCATATCAATCCCGTTCAAATTGCCGGGAAGCATAAAGTGGTTAATGCCGCCATGTGCCAGCCTCAAATCCCAAAGCGATACCGATATGCAGGAGCCAAGTACTGTGGCTATGATGATATCCTTTTGCGACATGTAATACTCGCCGGGATGTATCGTAAATATTTCCTGTTCAAACTGGTTCGTTTTATGTGTAAACAAAAACAGCTGCCTTTTACTTTAAAAAAACCTTGCATCACCGGAATATGCTGCCGATTCTTTATCCAGTTTTGCAAAAGCAGCCATTATGCCTGCTTTTTGTACTGCACTTAACAGCTGCCTAAGCTTCAGATATGCTGTTTCTTTTTTTATAGCTTCAATTCTGTCTATGAGCTTTTCTGCAGAAAACCTGGCCTCTTTGATCATATTGTTTACTCCACAAATGAAGCTTTCTATAGGACAAGGGCTGTTTTTTGGAAAGCAGCAGCCCAAACCCTTTGGGCTGCTTTTATGGACCAGTTCTATTCCACGCTAGAGACTGGCAATATAGCTTGCTCTGTTTCAATATCAAAATACCGGGCTTTGTCCATAAGCGGGTTAAAATGAACCTCTTCTCCTATTTTAAAGGCATGGTGCGGAGCTACCTTGGAAACAATCTGGCTGAAATCGCTCTTTGTGTACAGGTGAATTTCAGCGCCAAGCGGTTCAACAACGCTTATAACAGTTTTAAAACCCTGGCCCTTTTCATTGTATGGCAGGTCTTCCGGCCTCAGTCCCATTATAATTTCTTTACCAACATAGGGTTTTATTGAGTCCAGATGAAGGCTGGCGGGGCTGAAACGGTGGGAGCCTTCATCCATAACAATTGTGCCGTTATCAGAAAGCACTTTTACCTTTAGAAAGTTCATGGGAGGAGAACCTATAAATCCCGCTACAAACTTGTTTATGGGCTGGTTGTACAAGTAAAGGGGAGACCCTATCTGCTGCACAAGCCCATCCTTCATTACAACAATTTTGTCTCCCATAGTCATGGCTTCGACCTGGTCATG
>JAKPMS010000078.1 GCA_029548805.1 Spirochaetota bacterium
AGCCATGGATGCCATAGCCATAGGTTCCGGAGGCAATTTTGCCTACGCAGCCGCCCTGGCATATCTGGAGACCAGCGATTTTTCTGCTGCGGAAATAGCCAGGCGCAGCCTCAAAATTGCTGCGGATATATGCATTTATACCAATGAAAGCATTGTGGTAGAGGAGCTGTCATGACCGAGGATTTCAGCGTATTTACTCCCAAACGCATAGTTGAAGAACTTGATCGCTACATAATTGGTCAGAACAAGGCCAAAAAGGCCGTGGCCATAGCCCTGCGTAACAGGTTAAGGCGAAAACTGTTGCCGGAAGCCGTAAGAGAAGAAATAGCTCCCAAAAACATACTCATGATTGGCCCAACCGGTGTAGGCAAGACAGAAATTGCAAGGCGCCTTGCAAAGCTTGTTGCCGCACCTTTTTTAAAGGTAGAAGCCACAAAGTATACAGAGGTGGGCTATGTGGGCAGGGATGTGGAATCCATGATACGGGACCTTATGGCAGTTGCATACCGCCTTGTTCATGAAGAAATGCAAAGCAAGGTAAAGGAAGAAGCCGAAAAAAGGGTTGAAGAAAAACTCCTGGACATACTGCTGCCCGGCATTGGCGCAGGACAGGCTTCCGGCATGGGTACTCCAGGCCAGCCGCCAGGCTACCAGCCAGGCCAACAGCCAACATCCTGGTTTTTCAACCCGCAAAGCGATACGGCAGCGCATCAAGAAAGGGCTGAAGCCGGCAAACCGTCAATAAAGAATAGTGCCACAAGAGAGAAGTTCAGAACCATGCTCAGGGAGGGACAGCTAGAAGACAAAGAAGTGGAAGTTCAGCTGTCCACCCAGGCTGCTCCAGCCATAGAACTGATAGCCGGCCAGCATATGGAAGACCTGGAATCGGCCTTTTCCGGAATTGCCAGCATTTTTGGGGGCAAAAAAAAGAGGCGCATGGTTAGTGTAAAGGAAGCCAGGCAGCTTTTGCTGGAAGAGGAGTCGGACAGGCTGGTAGACAAGGACAAGGCCCAGGCAGAGGCCCGGGAAAGGGTAGAGCAGTCTGGCATAGTTTTTATAGATGAAATAGACAAAATTGCAACAAGAGAGTCTGCCCGCTCCGGCGGAATAGATGTTTCCAGGGAGGGCGTGCAAAGGGATATATTGCCCATAGTGGAAGGCTGCAAGGTAAATACCAAATACGGAGTAGTGGACACAAGCCATATACTTTTTATAGCTGCCGGAGCATTCAATGTAAGCAAGCCTTCCGACCTGATTCCGGAGCTCCAGGGGCGTTTTCCGATCAGGGTGGAACTGGAGGCTCTTTCTGCAAAGGACTTTGAACGCATCCTTAAAGAGCCGGAAACAGCTCTTGTTACCCAATACACCCTGTTGTTGGGCACAGAGAATGTAAAACTGGTTTTCCAGCCTGACGCAATTGCCAAACTGGCAAACATAGCGGAAAGAGCCAATACAAGAACGGAAAACATTGGAGCCAGGCGCCTCCATACCATAATGGAAAGGCTGCTGGAAGATATATCCTTTGATGCGCCCGAAAAACAGGGCCAGGAAATGCTTATAACTCCGGAATTTGTGGAGAAAAGGTTTGACGGGATTTTTGAATCCGAGGATCTGGCCAAATACATTTTGTAACTGGCCAAGGCTTAAAACAAAGGTTTTGCGGCCAATTATGTTTAAAGGGAGCTTCTAAAAACCATAGGGTTTTTGGAGCAGCCCTAAAGGCTGCTCTCAGGCCTTTTAAAATATGGCCGATACATAAGAAAGGGCAGAAATAAACTGCCATATGGAGGTACGGATGCTTGAAAAAACCAGTTTTGCCAAAACCGTAGAATTGCTGCATCGCTCCATGGATGTTGCAAGTCTCAGGTACGGAGTCATTGCAAACAATGTGGCAAATGCCGATGTACCCAACTTCAAGCGTTCTGAAATTAACTTTGAAGCAGCCCTTAAAAGAGCCATTGATTCGGAGAAAAGCACAAGCCGGCTTCAGCTCAATACCAGCGAAGGGGGGCATATTTCCTCTGAAAAAAAGGCGGACTGGCGCGAAGTTGCCCCCAGGCGGGTGCTGGATTATTTGACCAGCAGCAAAAACAACGGAAACAATGTGGATCCGGAACAGGAATTCATGGATGCCCTGCAGAATCAGCTCAGGTACAGCCTTATGACCCAGGCTGTGGCTTTTGAATTTGGGCAGATAAACCAGGTGCTAAAATAACAGGAGCATAAAGCATGGGAATGTTTAACAGCATCAATATAGCCGCCAGCGGAATGACTGCGGAACGCCTGCGCCAGGACGTTATTGCGGACAACATAGCCAACCAGACCACCACCAGGACTCCGGAAGGAGGCCCTTACAGGCGCAGCAGGGTCATTCTAAGGCCCATGACAGACACACCATACTTCAGGCTGCCCTTTTTGCCGGACAAGTGGGACGGGGGAGCAGGGAACGGAGTCAGGGTATCGGAAGTACAAAAGGATTACGCCACGGAAACCAGGCTTGTATACGACCCAAGCCACCCGGACGCCATCCTGACAGGCCCCAGGGCAGGCTATGTGGAATATCCCAATATAAATATGGTTACAGAAATGGTGGATCTTATAGCCGCATCCAGGGCTTATGAAGCCAATGCCCAAATAGCCAACGGAGCCAAGGCCATGTTCATGAAGGCCCTGGAGATAGGAAGGTAAGCCATGTCTACATTTTTTAACAATGCTTCCATGGTTTCCAGGATTGGAGTTCAGCCCGTTCCCGGATCTTCACTGACCGGCGCCACGCCAGTAGGCGGTGACAAGCTTAAGCTGGCCAGAACCCACCCCGGGCACTTTTATACAGGAGGCTCTGCTGCTCCTGCCGAGGCTGCCGGCGAATACAGTTTTGAAAACGCAATGCTTAAAGCCCTGGACGGAGTGAACGCCATGCAGATGGACAGCTCCGAAATAACCGAAGCCATGTTAATAGATCCTGACTCGGTGGATGCCCACGATGTTACCATAGCCATGGCCAAGGCCAATATGTCTCTGAATATTACAAGGACAGTTCTGGACCGCATAGTGCGGGCATGGAAGGATATTATAAACACGAGATGACGTTGGGGCCTTTAGGGCCTGTGCGTCGTTCGTTCTTCTGGGAGGGGGAACATGAACGAATGGCTTAAAAAAACAATGGACCGGCTTAAAACTCTTTGGTCTGCCTGGAGTTTGGTACAAAAGCTTATCCTTATAGCTGTAGTTATTGCCCTTATAGCGGGAATTGTAATGCTTGTTCTTCTTTCCAGGAGCCCAAGCCAGGTAAGGCTTATAAATACTCCAATAAGGAATGACGAAGAATTAAGGCTTATTACTTCGCGCCTGGACAAAGAAGGTATAAATTTCAGTCTTGGCGAAGGCAATATACTGTATGTAAAAGATGAAGCCACAAGGTCCAGAGCCAATGCATTGCTGCTTAGAGAGGACCTCATACCCAAAGGGACGGATCCCTGGGCTGTTTTTTCCATTGACCGCTTTACCGTTACCGATTTTGAACGCAATGTAAACCTTCGCAAAGCCATAGTCCAGGAAGTTACCAAGCACATAGAGTCCATAGCAGATATAGACAAGGCAAATGTCATAATAGAGCTGCCAGAAAAAACCCTTTTTGCAGCCGACCAAAACCCGGTTACAGCCAGCGTAATTATATATCCAAAACCCGGTTCGGATATATCCGGCAACCGCAAAAAGCTGGAAGGCATACAAAAAATCATACGATTTGCAGTTTCCGGCCTGCTTGATGAAAACATAGTCATAACGGACCAGAACGGACTGCAGCTTAACGATTTTGCTGGCCTGGAAGATTTTGACAGGATAGAAAGAACAAAAAGGGAACAGCAGCTGGTTCAAAAGCAGGAAGCTTATTACCGGGCAGCCGTGTTAAAAGCTTTGCAGCAAATTTATACTGCAGACCGGGTAAGAGACCTGAACGTAAAAATATCCATGGACATGAGTAAAAAAAGTGTTTCTACGGAAGAGCACTTTCCTTTTACCCTAAAACCCGACAATCCAATGACTCCTTATGACGATTCGGAGATTAGACCATCAGTAACCCTGTCCAGGGAGACAACTACCTATGAGTATCAGGGCACCGGCTTTAATCCGGAGGGCCCTGCAGGGGTTGAGGGACAGACAGCTCCGGCATACAAGGATTTGCAGAATATGGTGGGCAGGGCTGTCCAGACCCATGAAATTCAAAATGAGGCCATAAACAAACGCCAGAGCCTGGAAGACAAGTCCCCAGGTATAGACCGTATCAGCGTATCAGTAAACATCGACGGTTTATGGAAGTGGAAGTATAATGACAAGGGGCAACCGACCCTGGGCTCCGATGGCAGTATTGAACGCGAATACTTAGCCATTGACCAGGCCGAGCTGGATGCTGCCGCAGCCCTGGTCAGGGATGCCATAGGCTACGACAGATCAAGGGGAGATTCTGTTACCGTAAGAAATATTCGCTTTGACAGAAGCAGCCAGTTCAAGAGCGAGGATGCAAGCTTTTTCAGACGGCAGCAGATCAACAGTATAATACTGTATTCGCTTATAGGTTTGGCATTCCTGCTGGTTGCTTTTATCGTATTCAGGCTCGTTTCCAGGGAGCTGGAAAGACGCAGGCGGATTGCCGAAGAAAAGCGTGCGCTTGAGCAGCAAATGCTCAGGGAGAACGCCATTCGCCAGGCAGAAGAGCAGAATATTGAAGTGTCTATGTCTGTAGAAGAGCGTAAACGGCTGGATCTTCAGGAACATGCCATAAACATGGCCAAGGAACACCCTGAAGACGTTGCCCAGCTGATTAGAACCTGGCTCAGGGAGGAATAAAAATGGCACAAGCTTTGCCTGTAAAACCAAAAGGCTCAGGCCCTGCCAGTGCTGTTTCTGGAGCCAAAAGGCCCAGAAGCGTCAAAGAACTAAATGGCCGTCAAAAAGCGGCAATTTTTCTTATTACCCTTGGCAGTGAAATTTCCAGCGAAATTTTCAAACATCTTAGAGAAGACGAAATAGAGGCATTGACTTTTGAAATTGCCAGAATGGAAAATGTAGAACCCGAACTTAAGGACGCTGTACTGATGGAGTTCCAGGAGCTGATGATGGCCAGCGAGTTTATCAGTTCCGGCGGCATAGATTATGCAAGGGAGCTTTTGGAAAAAGCCCTTGGTTCGCAAAAGGCCATAGATGTCATAAACCGTCTTACCAGCTCGCTTCAAGTAAGGCCTTTTGATTTTATAAGGCGTACGGACCCAGCCAACCTTCTTAACTTTATACAGACAGAGCATCCGCAGACCATAGCACTGATACTGGCTTATCTGGAGCCGACCAAAGCCAGTTTTATTCTGACCAAACTGCCAAAGGAACACCAGTCCGATGTTGCAAAGCGTATAGCCACCATGGACAGGACTTCACCTGAAGTATTGCGCGAGGTGGAAAGGGTTTTGGAGAAAAAACTGTCCACCCTGTCAAGCGAAGATTACACTGCAGCTGGTGGCGTGGATGCCATAGTGGAAATTCTTAACCTTGCGGACCGCACTACAGAAAAAGGCATACTGGAAGCTCTGGAAGAAGAAAATCCGGAACTTGCGGAAGAAATCAAGAAGAAAATGTTCGTATTTGAGAACATTGTCATGCTTGACAACCGTTCCATACAGAAGGTTCTCAGGGAAGTGGATACCCAGGATCTTACCAGGGCGCTCAAGGGAGTGGACACAGAAGTACAGGAAAAAGTGTTCCAGAACGTTTCAAAGCGTGCAGCACAATCTTTCAAAGAAGACATGGAATACATGGGACCGGTAAGAATCAAGGATGTGGAAGAAGCCCAACAGAAAATTGTAGCCATTATCCGTCATCTGGAAGATACCGGAGAAATAGTCATTTCCCGCGGTGAAGATGATCAGCTTATAACCTGATGTCATTAAGGAAAAAGCATGGCAAAAACCGTTTTTAGGCCCCAGGAAACTTTAAGACTGGAAAGCGCTTATGTGGTGGCTGTACCCAAAGGCCAGGTTGACATAGAAGAAATAGAAGAAGTTGCTCCCATTATAGAATTTGAAGGCCCCAGTGCCGACGATTTGAGAAGGGAAGCCGAGCTGTTCAAACAAAATTGGGAACGGGAAAAAGAAGCCATGATGGCTGCGGCCAGAGCTGAAGCCCAGGAAATTGTAGCCAGGGCTGAAGCACAGGCTTTTGACGAAGTCAAAAAAAAGAATGACCAGGCACTGAAAATAAGGCGGGAAGCAGAAGACGCTGCAGAAGGAGCTGTCAAAAAGGCGGAAGAAAAAATACTGCAGCTAGAAAACGAGTCAAAAAGCAGACTGGAAGAGCTAAGCAATGAAGCCAAAAAGCAGGGTTTTGACCAGGGCCGGGAAGAAGGCTTTAAAGAAGGCAGTCTTGAAGTTGAAAGGCTGATAGACAGGCTGCATGTAATTCTGGAACGGGCCATGGACAAAAGGGCGGAAATACTTGAGCAGACAGAAAGTCAGGTTATAGAATTGGTATTGCTTATTGCCAAAAAGGTAGTAAAAACCATTTCTGATAACCAAAAAAATGTTGTTTTGTCCAATGTAAGCCAGGCTTTAAGAAAGCTCAAAACCAGAAGCGATATAATTATAAGGGTAAATTTGGCAGACCTGCAGCTTACCACCGAGCATAAAAAAGAGCTTATAGCTGCTGCAGAAAATGTAAAACAACTGACTATCGTAGAAGATTCTTCAGTGGACAGGGGCGGTTGCATAATAGAAACGGATTTTGGCGAGATTGATGCCAGAATTCAGAGCCAGCTGCACGCCATGGAAGAAAAAATTCTGGATATTTCTCCTATCAGAACCAGAGGAAAGGCCCAGGAATAATGGATCTTATAAGCAAGTATCTGCAAGTTGTAGACAGTTCTGATCCTATTAAATATACGGGACGGGTGGTCAAGGTTCAGGGCTTGCTCATAGAAAGCCGGGGTCCCCAGGCTGTAGTGGGAGAGCTGTGCCAAATTCTGGTACCAAGGCTCAATACATCCATTTGGGCAGAAGTTGCTGGAATCAGGGGAGAAATGGTGCAGCTGATGGCCTATTCCAGGCTTGACGGGCTTGAGGCGGGCTGCGTGGTAGTAGCCAGCGGAGAAATGCTAAGGATTCCGGTTTCTGACAAATTGCTTGGAAGAAGTCTGGACTGCATGGGACAGCCCAATGATGGCGGCGGAGATATAGCTTCGTCACGCTACTACCCGGCCATAGCCTCTCCTCCGGATGCAATGACAAGGCGGCTTATAACAAGGCAAATTAGCACCGGAGTAAGAGCCATAGACGGACTGTTACCCATAGGCAAAGGCCAGCGAATAGGAATTTTTGCCGGCTCAGGTGTTGGCAAGTCCACCATTATTGGCATGATGGCCAGGAACTCCAATGCTGACGTGAATGTTATAGCCCTGATCGGGGAGCGCGGCAGGGAGGTAAGGGAATTTATAGAAAACGACCTTGGCAAGGAAGGCCTGGCCAAATCCGTTCTGGTTGTATCCACTTCGGATACGCCGCCGCTTGCCAGGCTAAGGGCTGCTTACGTAGCCACCGCCGTAGCCGAGTATTTCCGGGACAGGGGCCAGGACGTATTGCTGCTTTTTGATTCTGTAACCCGTTTTGCAAGGGCACAGCGCGAAATAGGCCTGGCTATAGGCGAACCGCCCACGACCAGGGGCTATACTCCCAGTGTTTTTGATTCACTCCCAAAATTGCTGGAGCGCAGCGGCAGTTCTAGCAAGGGGTCCATCACCGGCATTTATACCATACTGGTAGACGGTGACGACATGGATGAGCCCATAGCTGATACTGTAAGGGGAACCCTGGATGGGCATGTGGTTTTGTCAAGGCGTCTTGCAGAAGCGCATCGTTATCCGGCTGTGGATGTACTCAAGTCAATTTCCCGTTTGTCCTATGCTGTGAGCGGGCCTGTTACACAAAAAGCCATGGCTATAATACGTCGTCATATGGCGGTTTATGAAGAATCGGAAGATATGATCAATATAGGGGCATATGTTAAAGGCAGCAATCCGGCCATAGATGCAGCCATTTTAAAAAGAGCGGATATCGTTGACTTTTTAAGCCAGGCTATTACGGAAAAAGCTCCAATAATGGACAGTATAAAAAAACTCGGAGAAATAGCCGGCCTAGACATACCGCATTCAGAGCTGGAAAAACTGGCGGCAACAAAACCATGAAACGCTTTGCCTTTAAACTGGAAAGGATTTTGGAGTTAAGAAGTTTTGTGGAAAGGCAGGCAGAAATGGCACTTGCAGAAAAAGCTGCTGTTTGCACAAAGCTGGAGCTGTCTTTGCAGGCCAACGCAAAAGCCAGCTTTGAGGCTTCCAGAAGGCGCTTCAGACCCGGCTCCGTGGCAGCCGATCACAGGGCAGAGGAACTGTATTCGCAACGCCTTGGCAAAGAGAGGGACCGTATCCAAAAAGCTATGGCACTGGCCGAAGCGGAGCGTGAACTTGCCCGCAAAGCATATATAAAGGCCAGTATGGACAGGAAAATTGTGGACAAGCTGAAAGATAAAAAAGCGGCGGATTATTATAAAAACCTTTACAGAGAAGAAAGCAAAGTCATGGACGACTTTGCTTCCAGTGCAAATACCAGAAACAGCATGGCTGACAGAGGTTAAAAATGGCGTCTTTTGGAAAACAGCGGATAATGGGCAGGGTAATAGTTTTAATCATTCTTATAGTTGCCATAGCCATTGGCGGCTTGTTCTGGTTCGATTATCTTGGCCTTTTGGACGCCAAAGCTTTCTTTTCTCCTGCCCTGAGACTGGTAAAAATTCCCACCCGTAGCGGACAGGCCCTTCCTGAAGACTTGCCTACCCTGCTGATTGACGAACGTTTGGCAAAACGGCTGGAAGCCATGGAAATAATGCGTACAGAACTGGCTGAACAGGAAAAAACTCTTCAAGAAAAGCAGGCTGCCATAGAAGCCATGGCCATAGAAGTGGATGACAGGGCCAAAGATCTGGAAGAAAAAGAAATTTCATTAAGACAAGTGCTGAATCGTTACGAAAATAGAAAAGAGAACATCGAGCAGAATGCAAAATATCTTACAAGCATGCCGCCAGCGGATGCTGTCAAGATACTTGAAGCTTCTGACGATCAGACTGTTATAGACACTTTAAGGGCAGTGGAGGAGCTGGCTTTAAAAGCCGGAGAAGCCTCTCTTGTTCCCTTCTGGTTGTCCAAAATGGATTCCGACAGGGCTGCAAGGCTCCAAAGGAAAATGAACGAAAAACCGATATCCGATGATTGACAATAGCCGGTTCCATTGATGGCAACGGCTGTTGCCACAGACGAAAGGAGCCGGCATAAATGCAGTTGATGGAGCCATTGGGCGAAATACGTGAAAGCTCCGCCATGGCTATGCTTGATACAAAAAGAAAAAGAAGCCCAAAGGGTTTTTTGGAAGCTTTTTCAGCTTTTCTTGCAGAAAAAAAGAATAATAACAGCATTCAGAATCCTGCTGCCAAAGAAAACGAAAAGACTGTTCCAGGACTGGTCCCCCTTATATCCAGAAAAAGGCTGAATGCTGAAGGTACGCCCCAAAAAAGCATAAAGACGGCTTCGGATATTATGCCACCAGAGAGCAAAAACAGAAACAAAAAAACACAAATACAGGCAGAGGGCAATCTGGCAGCCGGAAATGTGGTTTTGGTTCCAGAAGAGAATAAAGCCCGGGTTGTTCTTCCAAAAAAAGAGAAAGAAGTTTTGGATGAAAAGCGTTTGGACCCAGGCAAAGACAATATCAGGCATGAAAAAGGCTTTGGTGCTCCGGATGGCATTGGTTTAAAACCGGGTATCGATGCGGTCCAAAGTCAGAAGCTAAATCCGTCCAAAAATAGCCAGACGCCTGGCGATGCTATGACTGAAAGGGTTTTTGAAGTAACAAAGTCAGGGCTCGAGAAAACAGAAAATGGCAAAAACCTGGCTGTAATAGACCTTAGAATGAAAAGCAGGGCCGAAAAAAACAGGGACCAGTTTAGGGATAAAGGCCATGGCAATACCGGGATAAGCGAAGAAGAGCTGCTGCAAAAAGGCCCAGAAAACAAAACGCTTTCCATTTCCGGAAATATGACCGCCGAAAACTCAGCCATTTATGAAAAAAATGACAATGTCCATTCCTGGTATGAAAAGAGCGGAACTCCTGACGCAAAACCCGGCTCGCCATTAAATTCAGCTTTTACAGAAAGCCTGACAGCCAGGCTCAGGGATGGAGCCGGAGATATAGTGAGTTCGGCCAGGATCGTTTTGAAAGATGCCGGCTCTGGGGTAATAAGGTTAAGACTGGAGCCGGAAACTCTTGGAGGCGTCAAGATAGAATTGAAAATGTCCGAAAAACAAATAAGCGGCAAGATTATTGTAGAATCGGATATGGCCGGTGAAGCTTTCAGAGCATCCCTGGATGCCTTAAGGGATGCATTTACAGAGGCAGGGCTCAATACCGGATCTCTGGAAGTGGAAGTAAGAAACGGCATGGGTAAAGGGTCGGATTCTGGTATGGACCAGGATGAAGACAAGCGAAGCATATATTGGAGCCGGTCCCTGGAAAAGCTGGATTCGGCTGTTCCTGCGGCTAGCGGCAAGTACAACGCCGGGCTTTTGAATTTGTTTGTATAGGAGACGGGTATGGATATAAATCTGCAAATGAGCCAGATAGATGCAGCGAGAACACGCTTGCAGGTGGATAGTCTCAACAAGGAACTGGGGAACGGCAAAGTATTTAAAACCGAGCTGGACAAGGATGATTTTCTTAAAATCCTTATAACCCAGCTGCAGCATCAGGATCCCACCAATCCCATGCAGGACAAGGAATTTATTGCACAGATGGCACAATTTTCGTCCCTGGAGCAAATGACAAACATGGCTGCAAGTTTTGGAAAGCTGTCCAGCATTATCAATTCCAGCGAAGCCCAGTCCATGCTGGGGCGCAATGTGGAAATACTGGATGGCGACAAGTCTGTTTACGGCAAAGTCAGCCAGGTGGTACGCGGAGAATTTCCGCTTGTTATGGTTAATGGTTCTTTTTATGACCTGGAACAGGTCAGTAAAGTTGAAGAATAAGGAGCCGGCTTTATGATGCGCTCATTGTTTTCCGGAGTTGCAGGCCTTCAGAATCATCAGGTAAGAATGGATGTGCTTGGTAACAACATTTCCAATGTAAACACAACAGGTTTTAAAAAAGGCAGGGCCAACTTCCAGGATCTTTTATACCAGCAAATGTCTGGTGCTGCCAGACCTACAGAAGAAGTCGGCGGAATCAACCCCAAAGAAATAGGACTGGGAATGTCCATAGCATCTGTGGACACCATACATACCCAAGGCTCTCTGCAAACTACGGGAGTAATGACAGACCTGGCTATCCAGGGCAACGGCTTTTTTGTGCTTGCCAAGGGCGATGCAACGCTTTTTACCAGGGCAGGAGCCTTTGGTCTCGATGCGGATGGACGCCTTGTGAATCCGGGCAACGGTCTCAGGGTGCAGGGCTGGAACGCCCAGACCATTAACGGGATAGAAGTTCTGAGTACCTCTGGGGCACTTGAAGACCTGGTAATACCCGTGGGGTCAAAAGATCCGGCACATGCCACAGAGCAGGTATACTTGGCATGCAACCTTGACAAGCGTTTGCCGGAAATTCCGGCAGGGGCTTCCGCCGAGACCATAAGACAGGGCACATGGAGGGTGGAAGAAAAGGTATATGACTCATTTGGGCAGGAACACACCCTAAGGGTGGAGTTTGTGCGTGTACCGGCTCAGGCCAACCAGTGGCAGGCTACGGTTTTTATAGACCCGGAAGCAGCCGACAACACCAACCCCGCTATTGGCTTTAATTCTGACAACATGGCCGGCAATACTTTTACAGTGGAATTCGACAATCTTGGCACTTTAAGACGGGTAGTGGATGGGCAGGGTAACGAAAGCCCCGAAGAAGGCCTTTTGTCCATAAATGTGGCTTTTGATGTAGCCGACTCCACACCGAACGAAGCTGGAGCTGTAGAACGCCAAAACTTTGCACTGAACCTTGGTACAGCCGGCAGTGTAAGGAATACGGTAACCCAATTTGCGGAAGCATCCAGCACCAAAGTGTTTGAACAGGATGGTTACGGAATGGGTTATCTAGAAAACTTCAAGATCGACCAGTCAGGAGTAATAACAGCTGTTTATTCCAATGGCTCCGCAAGAACCCTGGGGCAGATTGCACTAGCCACTTTTACAAACCCCAACGGCCTTGAAAAATCGGGAGAAACCAATTTTGTGGCATCCAACAACTCCGGCATGGCCAATATTGGGCCTTCAGGAATTGCAGGCAAGGGCAAACTTATAGCGGGAGCCCTTGAAATGTCCAATGTGGATCTGGCAGAACAGTTTACAGACATGATAGTTACCCAAAGGGGCTTTCAGGCTAACTCCAAAACCATTCAGACATCTGACCAGATGCTGCAGGAGCTTTTGACCTTAAAGAGATAAAATGGCCAGGCTAGAAGGGGAGCTTAAATGATTAACTTGACAAGGCTTAATGGTGAGGAGTTCTGGCTAAACCCCCATCACATTGAATATATCGAGAAGACCCCTGATACATCCATAGCTTTATTGTCGGGTAAGCGCATAACAGTATTGGAAGCAGTGCATACAGTTATAGACAGAATAGTAGAATACAGGCGCCTCATTGGCGCGTTCAAGAACGAGGAGTAGTCATGGATTTAGCCTCGATTATAGGCTTTGCCGGCGGTTGGTTTGCTATCATAGCTTCAATATTTATCTCTGGTAACTCGGTAATGACCTATATGGACCTTCCATCTGTTTTCATGACTGTGTTTGGCTCCTATATGGCATTAATGCTCAACTACAGCATCAAGGATACCCTGGGTATTTTTAAAGTGATGGGCAAAATTTTCAAGGTGCCTGACTTTGGAGAACTTAAAGTTGTGGAAACCCTTTTGTCACTGTCCGAAAGAGCAAGGCGAGAAGGGATTCTGTCTCTTGAAGAAGAAATAGAAAGCCTGGACAACGAATTCATGAAGCGCGGCCTCAGAATGGTGGTGGATTCCACCGACCCTGAAGTCATACGCAATATTCTTGACAACGAGCTGAACCAGATGAATTCCCGTCATGGTACCAAACTGAAAATGATAGACCAGTGGGGCAAGCTGGCTCCCGGCTTTGGAATGCTTGGAACCGTACAGGGGCTTATTGGCATGATGAAAAACCTTGAGGACAAAAGCCAGATAGGCCCCAACATGGCTGTAGCTCTTATTACCACCTTTTATGGCGCCATCATGGCCAACTTTCTTTTTATACCTATTATGGGTAAACTGGGTTTGCAGGACGCAGATGAAACCAAGGTTATGGAAATGGTAATAGAAGGAGTTTTGTCTATTCAGCAGGGAGACAATCCCCATATACTCCAAATGAAGCTTAATGCCTATCTGTCTCCAGCCAACCAAAAGAAGCTGGAAGAGCTTCATCCCGCACAGTAAGGTAAAAGCAGCATGGCCAGAAAGAAAAAAGAAGAGAACCTGGGAGGCATAGGTGAATGGATTGTAACTTATGGAGACATGGTTACGCTCCTTTTGTGCTTTTTTGTGGCTCTCTTTGATACTGCGGAAGTGGATGTAATACAGATGAACCAGATGGTTTCCAGCCTGAACAATATAGGCATGGGAGCATCTGTAGGAGGCAGCACACTATCAGTAGGCAGGCTGGCTGAGCTTGGCAACAGTATAAACAGCCTTCCTTCCATGGAAAAAGGAAAAATGCTGGCAACAGCCAAAAAAAAGGCAATATCGCTATTTCAACCGGAAATAAAATCCAATAAGGTTAGGATAAGCTCTGACGAAAGGGGACTTGTGATATCCCTGGCATCCGATGCCTTTTTTAAGCCTGCCAGCGCAAACATAAATATCGACGATACTAGGACCATGCTTGTAAGATTGTCGGAACTGTTAAAATCCCGCGAACTGCAGGGCAGAAAGTTCAGGATAGAAGGACATACGGATTCTTCAGACACGGATCCGGAGGGTCCATGGCGATCCAACTGGGAGCTGTCTACAGCCAGGTCCCTTACTGTTTTGCACTATCTGTCTGATTTTGGAGTACCGGAAGACAGGTTCCAGGTAGCCGGCCTGGCTGCTACCATGCCTATAGCTGATGATTCCACAGAAGAAGGAAGAGCCTATAACAGGCGTGTAGATATAATTATATTGGACGAGGGCCACCTATAAGGCCCGGGAGCATAGCAATGAGTGACGAGTTTGACAGAGGCGGCCCTGATTTTTCAGAAACCCCGGAAGTTGCAGATAAACCCAAAGCCAGGGGAGGCGGAAAAGCCATACTAGGTCTTTTAAAATGGATAGCAGTGGGTCTGGGTGCTGTCATCTTTATTATTGTAATAGTGGTTATTACTGTAAGCATACTGAACAGGCAGGCCAAACCCATGAGCAGCATCCCAAGCTCGGAAGCATACCAGCGTGCCACCCCTGTATGGGCCACTTTTACTTCTCTGGACCAGATAACAACCAATACCATAGACAAGGAGCCATGGGCCATAATGGTAAAAATCAATATAGCCTATGATTCTTCCGACAAAACGGTGCAA
>JAKPMS010000090.1 GCA_029548805.1 Spirochaetota bacterium
GGTTCATATCTGTAATCCTCCTGCCCTTGTATACGCATCTATTATGCTTTTTGCTTGCACTTCCAGATAATAAGCTTTGGGGAACTACCTTTAAACTACAGCTACAGGCAGATGGCTTGTGGCATAGCTTTTTTATTAATATACTCTGTTTATGAATTTACAGGAATTTGATGTATGGGCAAAAAACCTTCTAGGAATTGAGCGCTTTGAAGGGATAGATGACTCGCTTAACGGCATTCAGATTGCCTGCTCCGACAAACCAATAAAAAAAATGGCTTTTGCCGTGGATGCATCCATAGAGACCGCAAGGCGGGCCAAAGAGGCCGGGGCAGATGTACTCTTTGTTCACCACGGGCTCTTTTGGGGCAAACCCCTGGCAATAAAAGGCGGCCACAGGGCAAGGATTATGGAATTCTTGAACAGCGATCTTGGGCTGTATGCCTGCCATCTTCCTTTGGATGCCCACCCTGAACTTGGAAACAATGCAATTCTGGCTAAAATGCTGGAATTAAGGGATGTGGAGTCGTTTGGATATTATAAAGGCGTTTTTATCGGGCTTAAAGGAAGGCTTGATCCAGCTATAAGCCTGGAAGAAGCCGGGGCAAGGGTACTGCCTAGCGGGGACATTCCAAGAAACATATTGCCTTTTGGGCCCAAAATGATCAACAGTGCGGCTGTAATTTCCGGCGGAGCGGCCTTTAATGCCTTTGAAGCCATGGAACAGGGTATTGACTTGTATGTTACGGGAGAACCTTCCCATTCAATTTACCACCAGGTGGCAGAAGCCGGCATGCACTTTATGGCTGCTGGCCATTATGCGACCGAGGTACATGGGGTAAAAGCCGTTGCGGAAAAGTTGAGCCGGGATACAGGTATACCCACCTTGTTTATCGAGCTTCGCACTGCCTTGTAAATGTCATATAGTTCCCAGAAGATTAGTGTCAGCTCTTTTAGATACCATATATGGTATGAAGCCGCTCAAGCCTATACAATATATGCCAATATTTTTGGAAAACGGGCTCTAACACTAAGATTTGGGGAACTATAAAAAACTTGAGTTTTAAGAGATTCCCAATATATAGAGGTAGTATAGTTCCCAGAAGATTAGTGTCAGCTCCTTTTGGTACCATATATTGTATAAAGCCAAGCTTGCCTATACAATATATGGCAGAATTTTTGTAAAAAGGGCATTAACAATAATATTCGGGGAACTAGTTAGAGGTAAATTATGAAAAACAGGCGCCTGTTTTGGCCTTTTGCACTAAGCATGGGCATAATAATTCTGGACCAGCTTAGCAAAGCACTTGTAGCCAAGTTGATAAATCCGGGGACCATAGCCTGGAAGGCATTTGGCGACTTTTTTTGGCTGGTTCACCAACAGAATACAGGAGCAGCCTTCAGTATGGGAGACAGCCTTGCCGGCCCAATGCGTGCTTTTGTCCTTATAATATTGCCTTTGGGGCTGATGCTTGCCATAGTTGTTTTTTATTTCAGGACAGCTGACTTGCATGCTATCCAGCGCTGGGCGCTTGCAGGAATTTTTGGCGGCGGCACAGGCAATATTCTGGACAGGATTTTCAGACCCGAAGGAGTTGTGGATTTTTTGTCTTTCAAGTTTTACGGTCTTTTCGGGCTGGAAAGATGGCCAACCTTCAATGTGGCAGATGCAACGGTGGTGGTATGCGGCTTGTT
Source organism: Spirochaetota bacterium (assembly GCA_029548805.1). Lineage (GTDB taxonomy): Bacteria > Spirochaetota > Spirochaetia > Treponematales > UBA12059 > SZUA-370. Next base: position 1,693 of record JAKPMS010000090.1, read on the forward strand.
GCTTGTAATAGCCGGATTTTTTATTCAGGCGCCCGACAAGGAAACGGGACAGGAAGCTTGAAGCTGTCCAAAGCAGCCCGTTTTGGATTGGTGCTGATCCTTGCAGCCATATCCACGGGTTTGGTCTTTTTTGGCCTGCTGGCTTTATGGGGCATTGTTGCCGCTCCATTTGTAGTGCTCAGATCTGCCCGCCCTGTTGTGGCTTGCGCGCTTTTGCTGGCCATGGCTATTACCGTACTGCTGTTCAATGCATTGCAAAGGCGCTTGGTAGAAAAGCGTTTCAAAAAATTATGTTATAAAAAATTAACTATATCGTAAATGCTGGATATCCTGTCCAGTCCTGATTCTTCGTGTTTGCCAAAATGGTCCACAAGCAGCCCCTTGCCTCCGCGGTTTATAAAACCCTGTACATAGCGCGGCACATCATCCGCAAAAATAGTGTTTTCCGGAGGAAGCCCTACGGCTCTTAGAACCTTGTCCACGGCAAAGACATGGGGCTTGCCCTTTAGCCCGCAAAACCTTATGTCAAATACTGTCTCAAACCTGTCACTTATTTGCAGCTTTTTAAGAACCCGGTCTGCATGTTCCATGGGCGCATTTGTAAATACATATTTTGGCAGGCTGATGGAGTCCAAAAAAGGGCCAAGCCCGGGGTCATAATCTATGCTGTCTTCTTCTCCGTCCGGATGGACACTGGAAAAATAGTCTTCGTAATCCCTAAAGCCGTACTCCGCCATAAGCCATTCAAGAGTGGTTCCGTAACCCGGCATGCGCTCTCGCCTGAGCTTTATGGCTTCTTCATAAGTGGTTCCGGAAAGCTTTGCCACATATTCGTTCATGAGCCTTACCGTGTTGGCTTCCATTGAAGAGCTGGCAGGATATAGCGTGTTGTCCAAGTCAAATATTAAAGCCTGTATCATGCTTTATACCTTGACGATTTTCGCCTATTCCGTCAAGCTGACACAAGAGCCTAATTTGTATATTTGGGGGACTCATGAAAAAGCCGCGTGGCTTCAATCGTTTCCCTCGCCATTTTTGGCACATTATTCATATTATTTTTCATGGAGGTTTCTGTGTCCATATCTGTTGAGCATGACAAAAGGCGCGCAGAAATTCTGGAAAACGCCCTGGATGTTTTTGTTGAAGCCGGTTATGCAGACACCACTTTTCAGAAAATAGCAGACCGTTGCGGAATAACCAGAACCATCCTGTACCTGTATTTCAAAAACAAAAGGGAGATTTTCCTGTATAGCATAAAGCGCTTTACAGAAAAGCTGGAAACGGAAATAAAGATCTGCGCCGCTACCAAGGAGCCATCGTACGCAATCCTGCAAAAGCTTGGCGACCTGGTTTTGTCGCGCTGTATTGAACAGGCAAAGCTTCTGTCTGTAATAGTGGATTACCTGGAATATTCGCGCAAATCCGGCGGAGAAACGGCTATAAAGGTAAAACGCAGAACCATCAGAATGAGGCATATCATATCCGGGCTTGTAATAAGCGGACAGAAAAAGGGAGAACTCAAAAAATCTTCTGTGGGTGCCGTTTCCGACCTGTTTTACGGCATTGTGGAGGCAGCCATTTTCAGGCTTGCGGTGCTGGGGCAAGACAAGCTTGAAGGCCTGGAAACAGCCATGCAGCTTTTTATAGACGGGCTAAAGGCATGAAACCCCAATGGCTTAAAGTGCCGCTTCCTGGAGGCAAGCGCTGGCAAAGCATGAGCGCGCTTGTAAGCCGCAGGGGGCTGCATACTGTTTGTGACGAAGCCCGCTGCCCAAACAAGGCCGAATGCTGGGGCTGCGGAACAGCCACTTTCATGGTGCTTGGCGATATTTGCACCCGGGGCTGCAGCTTCTGTGCTGTCAGCACGGCCAAAGCCGGTACAGTGCCCAATCCGCAAGAGCCGGAAGAACTGGCTGCCGCCGTCATGGAACTGGGCTTGGGCTATGCCGTAATTACAAGTGTGGACAGGGATGACCTGGCAGACAGGGGCGCGGGCCATTTTGCTGCCTGCGTAAAGGCTATTAAAAAGCGCAGCCGGGATGTAAGCGTGGAAGTTCTGATTCCAGATTATCGCGGCCATGAACTGGATATGATCCTTGAGTCAAAACCCGATGTAATAGCCCATAATGTGGAAACGGTAAGAAGCTTGCAGGGCATCAGGGATCAGAGAGCATCCTTTGACTTGTCGCTTTTAACCCTTAAAGAAATAAAAGCAAAAAGCAGTATCATTAGCAAAAGCAGTTTGATGCTGGGGCTTGGAGAAACTGAAGAAGAGCTTTTTTCCGCCATGGACGAATTGCGCGATGTTGGCTGCGATATACTTGTGATGGGCCAATATTTGCGCCCCGGCAGCAGGCAACTTCCTGTTGTTGAATATATAGAACCAGCCCGTTTTGAACGCTATGCCATTGCAGCCAAAGTAAAGGGTTTTTTGTCTGTAGTATCTTCGCCCTTGGCCCGCACCAGTTACCATGCCAAAGAAGGTTGGGTAGCAGCCTCAGGGCATACAGCATGAAGGGCTCATATATAGGCAAAGCGCCGGGGTCCAAGCTTTTTCGGGTCAGCCTCGAGTGGGAAGGGCAAACAGTAAAAAGCATAACAATAAAAGGCGATTTTTTTGCCCATCCGGAACAGGGCTTTGAAGAAGCAGAGGCAAGTTTGGCAGGCCAGGCTTTGCCCGGCCTTGGAGCCATGTTCAAAAAAGAGCTGGAAGACCGCTCTGTTGAGCTTTTTGGCCTGTCTCCGCTGGATCTGGATGTGGCGCTTGCTGCCATCCTGTCAGGAGTTTAGCTCATGGCCTTGGAAGAATTCCGTTTTCTGGAAAGCGCTTACAACGACGCTTTTTTTAACATGGGACTGGATGAAGCTGTCCTTGACTCGGTAGCCTATGGCGCAAGGCCCACTTTAAGGCTGTACGCATGGGAACCCAAGGCTGTGTCCATAGGTTATTTTCAGGGCCTTAAAGATGAGGTAGACGAGGCAGCTTGCAAGGCTATTGGTGTGGATGTTGTAAGGCGTCTAACCGGAGGCGGAGCAGTTTACCATGCGGATGAACTAACTTACAGTATAATTGTACCGGAAAAGCACCCTTTGGCCGGCAAAAGCATACTGGAATCCTACAAAAACCTTTCAGCCGGCCTTATTAAAGGGCTGGAAGAACTGGGCATTAATGCATTTTTTGCCCCGCTAAACGACATATGCTGGCAAGACAAAAAAATTTCCGGCAATGCACAGACCAGGCGCAAGGGCTGCATATTGCAGCATGGCACCCTGCTTTTGTCAGTAAATGCGGAAGAAATGTTCAGCCTTCTGAAAGTACCCAACGAGAAACTTAAAGATAAAGTAATAGAAAGCGTTAAAGCGAGGGTAGGCTCGGTATCTGATATCCTGGGCCGCGGCATTAGCTACAAGGAGGCAGCCCTGGCAGCAGAAACAGGCTTCAGGGCTGTGCTTGGCTCTCTTGGAAAAAAAGAAGAAGCTACGGGGCTGGAGCTGGAAAATGCCAAAAAATCGGCCGTGAACAGGTTCCAGAATACGGAATGGACCAAGCGTCGCTAATCTGCCGATTTGCCTTGTTCTCGGTTCAGGTTTGCTGCAATATTTACAGTTTTTGAGTATGGTGCTATCACCTGGGCCTCAAAAAGGGCTTCCAGCCTTTTCTTTTTTGCAATAATGCTGTCTATGTAATCCAGTGTCCGCCTTGGAGTGCCGCCCTTGCTGACCCTCCCGAAGCCTGCATTGTAAATAGCCAGGGCTGCTATGTCGTTACCGCCCTGTTTGAGGCAGTATGCCAGATGCCCTACACCCAGTCGTACATTTGTTTTGATATCGTAAAAAGTTGCAGCTTCAAGTTTGGGAAAGGAAAGGGAATTTAGCTGGAAAATTCCCCTGTCTACAGAATCGCTGTTGATGTTTTTGGCGAGCGGATTAAAATGGCTTTCTTCATAAGCCAATGCAAAAGCAAGAGCCGGAGAAACCCTGTTTATCCTGCATTCCTCTAGGATGCTTTCCGCTATAAGGCTGTTCCCGCTTAGCCTGCCAAAAAAAGCCAGGCTGAGGGGCCTGGTGGCGGGGTCTTCATAAAATTCCATAATACTGTCCACTTTGGGTACAGCATCAAGAGCTGTATTAAAGTTTATGGAGTCCAGGCTGCTTAAGGCCTTGAATTCTATAGGCAAATAAGGCTCATGTTGCATACTATCTGACGAAGTTGGCCCAATACTGGCCAAAATCAATACCAAAACAGTCAGAATCATTAAAGAAAAGGAGATATTTGGTTTGTGTTCTGGGTTCATTAAAAAAGGATGCTCCAATTCATTTGTACAAAGCTGTGAAAAACATGGAGTATTTTACAGTTTTCTCCAATATCGTCAAGCCCTGCAAAAGAATGCATCATAATCAATAGTCCAGAACCATGACTCCTACTCCGTCCGGAATGACTGTAATGCCAGCATTGCTTTTTTTTAGCATTTTATCCGCCATTTCCAATGCTTCAGCCATACTATGAGCCGGGCTCATGTGCAAGGCTTTTACCATTTCATCCGGGGCATCGGATATATAAATCACCTTGGCTTTTTGCAAAACTCTTATAAAAATTTGTGTTTGCCACTGGTCTGAGACGGTTTCCTCCCTGTTGCGCTTTAAAAATATGTCTAGAGTTTTTTGTATGTCGGGTTCGTTGGCCATCTGTTCAAAAAAATCCATGCCTCCGTGACCATCCCCGCTTTTGGCACACATTATTATTACTCCGCCTTCATTTACAGTTGCTTCAGCTGCGGTCATGCCTTTGACCGCCTGGTAAATGTTCTGGTCCAGCGGGTAGCCGCCGTTTGTGCTTATGACTATATCCGAAGGAACGGCTTTTACCTTGCAGTAGCCGGACAAAAACTTGCAGCCTGCTTCATGCGCCTTTTCTGCATCGCCTGCAACAGCATGTATAACGTTTTTATCCTGGTCTATTATTACGTTAAGAATATAGGCCAGCTTTGCCTTTTTGGCAGCCCAAAGCATGTCTTCGTGGATAAGGTTCCCGGCCAATATGCCGGCTCTTGACTTTGGATGCGCTATGAATTCCGAGCAGTGGTTAGCCAAAACTGTGCTTCTGCTTGCACAGCCGGGCATTACACTTTTTCTTCCGCCGGAAAAACCCGCAAAAAAGTGCGGTTCTATAAAACCTTCGGCTGCTATAAGCTCTGCGTCTGTAAGTTTTTTGTTAATAAAGCATCTGCCGCCGCTTGGCAGTATGCCGATTTCGGAAAACTCCGAATTGTCGCAATCATGAACAATTATTTTTTCATTCTTTACAATTGCCTCTCCAAACTTTTCCACTAGTTCCGCTTTGGTGCTAATTCTGTGGCTGCCAGTGGCCACAAGAATGGTTATATTGGCATTTGGGTTGCCCTTTCTTATTTCTCTAAGCATGGGTGGAATTATATGCCTGCTTGGAACGGGCCGGGTATGGTCGCTGGCTATAAGCACAATATTCTGTTTGCCTTTGGAAAGTTCGGCCAGCCCTGGGCTGGAAACAGGGTTTCGGATGGCAGCTTCTATAAGCTCAGCGGCATTTTTAAGCGGCTTGTACTCATGCAGCTTTGAAACAAGAATGCCGTTTATGCGGCTGTCAGGCAGCTCGATCCGCAGCTTTTCCCTTCCGTATGGCAGTTCAAACAACATAGCTAACCCCCTAGCGCATAAGAATGGTCATTGCAATCAAAAGCTGGCTTATGTAATAACACATAAGGTTTACTGCCCTTAAAGGCCGAATTTTCTTTTTTCCAAAGAAATAATAGATGAGGATATAGTCGCTGGCCATGAACAAAAATGCGGCTATGGTAAATACGGTATTCAACATGTTTTTATGTATGCTGAGCAGCCCCGCAGCAAATGCAAACATGGCTGTAACAATGGCCAGATATACTATGCCGAATACTTTGAGCCCTTTACCAGGCGGGTTTATGTTTTTTAGCAATAATGGTATCAGTAAAATTGACAAAACCACGGCAGCGGGTATGGATCTGTACAAAGCGGCTGGCAGGCGCAGCACCAGCGCCGCCATATATAACAGGTGCCCTAACAAAAATGCGGCAATTCCTACTGCAAATACCCTGTTTGACCTGGCATCAGTATACAGATAGCGCAGGTTCAGCATTATGTCACCAATCATGCCAAACACAAGGCCAAGAAGAATGAGCAAAGCGTAAAGCGGATTTGCAGCAAGGCTGTAATTGATTGCCCCAAGGCTTACAAATACCAGCGAGGCCAAAGATTTTATAAGCAGGGCAGGAAGCAATTTTTTTGCGTATTCCTGCCTTATAAAAATTGTTTCCAGCACAAGGCCCGCAATGATCAATGGCAAGTAAAAAGGCATAAGTCCTCCCTAATTGTATATAGTTCCCCAAATCTTAGTGTTAGAGCCCTTTTTCCAAAAATATTGGCATATATTGTATAGGCTTGAGCGGCTTCATACAATATATGGTACCTAAAAGAGCTAACACTAATCTTCTGGGAACTATGTAAAGGTTGAGCCGCCGCTTACAACCTGACAGGCAAGCATGGCAACCAGAAAAGCACCGGTATAGATGCTGCCGCTGCTCCTGAATGCATAAGTGCATATTACGCTAAATACCAGTACCTGCGGTATGAACACAATAAGAAGAGATATAAAAGGTCCGCCAAACAGTGGAGTGAACAACAGGTCTATGCCGGGGCCAAGACCCAAAAAGAAGGGCAGGTACTCTATAAGAGCCAGTAACAATAGCCCCCCGGCCATGCACAGTGCATACTTCCACCATGATGCAACAAAGCCCTTAAAGCCAGGGCGCGTTAAATCCTTTACCCGCATCTGCGCAAATATTTTGCTGTTGTTCAATATAAAAAACAGGGCAAAAATGGGTATGTATACTAGGAACTGCACTGGCCGCGGCTGACTAAAGCTTTTGAATACTGGCCAGATAAAACGAAAGTCCACCAAAAAGGCGGATTCAGATATAGCCAGAATGGCATAGATCAAGAAAAACATTAAAACCGCAAGCAGAGCGGATTTTGCGCACAATACCCAGTCAATTTTGTCCTTTTTGGACTCGGAAGAAAGACCCAAATCATAATATGTTATGGCTGCTCCCTTCTTTTTTGATTTTCTTGCAGCCATGGCTGTAGTGGCAAGCATTATCAAAATAAGAAGTGAATACCAGCCAATAAAGCCGTTGCCTACTGTCAGGCGGAAAAGGCTTTCCGGCAAGGGCAATAGGCCGTGCCCAAGCTGGGTCATAAATGGATAAGTAAGACCGGCTATAAGCATAGTAATTATTGCAGCTTTCCAGAAAGACTTGGGCTCTTTAAGCATCTTGGATTCTTCCGGAAGCTTTTGTTTTACCGATGCAAAAAACGGTATGCACAGAAGCAATTCCATAAAAGCCAGGGACGCTGCTATGGCCAAAAGCATGGCCAACAAGGAAAAGCATTCCTTGCCAAGGAAAATATGGTTTTTAGGTGATATTTTACTGTCAAGTCCTATTGTGTTGCCAAACCAGTTTATGGCTGTTGCCATTCCATGGCTGTTGCAGGTAACAAGGCGGTGGTTTGTCTGCAATAGCTCCATTCTGCGAGCCGATCCGTCGGAAAAATTGCCAAAGCTGCTGTTCCATTTGGCTGATTCATTTGCGGTACCCAAAAAGCCCGAACGCAAGTCCGAATGCAGTACCTTGTCCGATATTGTGTTGGCATAGTCTCTGAAGCATGCAAATTCGTCATACTTGGCCTGCAACAGAAGAACATTGTTGAATTTTATGCTGTCGCTGTCGTAAGCGTCTTTAGTAAACAGTTCGCCGCACTGAAGCACTATGGCTTTTGGAGAAATATCCGCGCCGTCCCTGTTTACTGCTCCGGAGTATGCTGCAGCAACGCTCCAGGATGACTAGGTGCCCATGGAGTGGCCGCTTACGCCCATGCGGGACGGGTCAACCAGTTCCAGTTCGGACAGGACTTTGTAGGCTGTTATCCCTCCCATGGATGAATCCAGCATGTAATTGCCGTCATTATCCCTGGAATAACGGGGCTTAAAAAAGCTTAGGTTGGAAAAGTTCATCATGATTTTGTAACGTGCCGGGCCCTTTATGCCTACAAAGCTTTTGTTGCCATCACTGTCCATGCCGTATGGCACATTGAGCTTGTGGTTTACGTAACCCCGTTCGGCAAGGCCAATACTGCTTTTTCCGTGACCGTATGCATCCAGACACATGACAACAGCCCCCCTTCTGGCCAGCTCGATGGCATAGGCAGCCGAGGTTTCGCGGTCATTCTGGTATCCATGGAGGAGCAGGACTGCAGGGGCGGGCTTGGCGGCGCTGGCACTTTTGGGTACATACAGTTTGTATGCAAGCATGCCCTTGTCACTGCTTATGGCTCCTGTGCTTACTTTTACTTTGCCAAAGCCTGTCTGAAAGAAGTTTGCAAAAGCCATTGCCAAAAAGGCAAAAATTATCAGCACAATAGTATAAACCAAGTAGTGTTTCCAGGTTTTTCTCATTTGTTATTCCTTTACATAATAAATATAAAAAGCACTTTTTATTGTATATGACTTTTTTGTTATGGCAAATTTTATTTTGACTGTTTTATATACCCTGTTGTAAAAATGCTGTATAAATGCCTAATATATAGGGCTGGCCAAAAGCTAAATTGTTGTTTGATTAGGCTGGCGGATTATACAGCGGGGAGTTTTTATGAAAAACAGGGATGCAGCCATTGCAGTATGGAAAAAATACAATACGGACGATGCACTTTTGCGTCATGCCTTGTCTGTAGAAGCGGCTATGAGGCATTTTGCGCTAAAATACGGAGAAGATCCCGACTATTGGGGCGTGGTAGGGCTTTTACACGACATAGATTACGAGAAATACCCGGAAGAGCATCTTAAACATGCAAGAATCATGCTGACAGAAGCCGGTTTTGACGATGCCTTTATAAGGGCTG
>JAKPMS010000055.1 GCA_029548805.1 Spirochaetota bacterium
CAAGCCTGTTTGCAATCGTCACCCCCGAAGGAGATGCTTTTTCGCATACCAGCAATACTGATTCTGCTCCGGCGCTCCTCAACCTGGCTTCAAGCCCCCTGTAAAGCAGGGTAAAAACTCCCTGTCGCCTGAATACGGGAGCAACGCAGGCTCTTATCTCTCCTTCCCTGCAAGTCGGGGCAAAGGCGGAAGCAGCTCCGGCAATAATTCTGCAGGAACTGTCTTTGTGGCTGCATTTACGCTTGCCATTTTTATTGCCCGGAGGATACAGCCATGCCAGAAGCCATGGCCGAATTTTCTTGCAGGCATTCAGGTGCGTATCAAAACGCAAATGGGGATCAAAGCCGTCTGCTTCCTTGCATAACTCAATAAGCCCTTCTATGCTGGCTTTGGTGCTGCTGTCGGGTTGGTGCAGGGCCTCAAGCCGCACATTAAGGCAAATGTTCACGCTTCTTTTCCTTTCAGGCGTTCTATCTCGTCTCTTAAAATGGCGGCCTGTTCAAATTCAAGGTTTTTGGCTTTTTCCAGCATTTCACGCTCCAGACGCTTAATAAGGGCTTTTTTCTGTTCGGGCACAAAAATGTTGTAGGCGCCAAGTATGGCTTCCAGCTCAGTATCAAGTATGGCTTCCTTTTCTTCCTTGTGCCTTACAAGTATGTCATGGATGGCTTTCTTTATGGTTTGTGGCGTTATTCCATGGGCCTCGTTGTATGCAAGCTGGACAGCCCTGCGTCTGCTGGTTTCTTCTATGGCTTTGGCCATGGCATCCGATCTGCGGTCAGCATACATCACCACAACTCCCGCCGCATTTCTGGCAGCCCTGCCAATGATCTGTACCAAACTCGTAACAGAACGCAAAAAACCGATTTTGTCAGCATCCAGTATGGCAATAAAAGATACTTCCGGCAGGTCTATTCCTTCTCTAAGCAGGTTTATGCCTACAAGCACATCGTAGTCGCCCATACGCAGCTGCTTTAATATTTCCACACGCTCTATGGTTTCTACTTCGCTGTGTATATACCTTACCTTTAGCGAAAGGGATGACAGGTATTCCGAAAGTTCCTCGGCCATGCGTTTGGTAAGGGTAAGAATAAGGCTGCGCTCGCCAAGTTCCACCCGTTTTTTGATCTCGCTGTAAATATCTTCCATCTGGCCCTGGCTTGGTCGTATGAATATTTCCGGGTCCACGAGCCCCGTAGGTCTCAACAGTTGTTCAACGACTCTGGCAGATTTCTGCAACTCAGCCGGTCCCGGGGTGGCAGATACATAAACCACACGCTTTGTCATGGCCTCAAACTCTTCAAATTTGAGCGGCCTGTTGTCCAGCGCACATGGCAGGCGGAAGCCGTAATCCACCAGGGTCTGTTTTCTGGACCTGTCCCCCGAATACATGGCACCGATCTGAGGCAGGCTTACATGGGATTCGTCAATAAAAGTTATAAAATCTTCAGGAAAATAATCCAGCAGCACCGAAGGCCTGGAACCTGGCTTTCTGCCGGAAAGCGGTGCGGAATAGTTTTCTATGCCGGGGCAATAGCCCATTTCTTCCAGCAATTCAATATCGTATTCCACCCTGGTTTTAAGGCGTTGCGCCTCCACAAGTTTGTTGCTGCCCAAAAAGTATTCATAGCGGGAAGCCAGCTCCTCTTTGATTCCGGACAGCGCGTTTTGTATCATGCTCTCCGGCATAACAAACTGCTTGGCCGGATAAATCACTGCTGCATCCAGTTCTTCCAGTATTCCTCCAGACACGGGATCAAAACGCCTTATCTGCTCCACCCTGTCGTAGTCCAGTTCAATGCGGTATGCCTCTTTTGCATAGGGCGGATATATTTCCAGAATGTCCCCCCTGTGCCTGAACCTGCCCCTGTCCAGTATTGCGTCGTTTCTTTCGTACTGCAGGGACACAAGATTGCGTTTTAACGCCTCGGGGTCAAGCTCGCTGCCCAGGGGCACTGTTATTTTTAATTCACGGTATACTTCCGGAGTAGCCAGTCCGTAAATGCATGACACTGTTGCCACAATGATTACGTCACGCCTTTCCATCAGGCTTCTTGTTGCGGACAGGCGATGCCTCTCTATTTCCTCGTTTATGTCCGCATCTTTTTCTATATACAGGTCGCGGGTAGGTACATAGGCTTCCGGCTGGTAATAATCGTAATAGGATACAAAATATTCCACAGCATTGTCGGGGAAAAATTCTTTGAACTCCCTAAACAGCTGGGCAGACAGGGTTTTGTTGTGGCTTATGACCAGGCTGGGTTTTTGGACAGTTTCTATCACTTTTGCCATGGTGTAGGTTTTGCCCGAACCGGTTACACCTTTGAGGGTTTGGAAACGGTCTCCGGCAATAATACCGGAGCTGATGGCTGCTATGGCCTCGGGCTGGTCACCCGAAGGCTCGTAAGGGGCTACTAGTTTAAAAGGCTTCATATATTGGCATTATAGCAATTCCAGGGATTTTTCTGCTACAAGCCTTGCAGCCGCCTGAAGCTTTTCCGGCTCTGTGGAACCAAAACTCAAGCGGACATGCCTGTCTGCCAAAAAACCTTTTTCAAACCTGAACACTGCTTCAGGCACAACGGAACAGCCGGATGCGGCCAATCTGGACGCAAGCGCTGTGCCGCTGCAGCCCGGAGGAAGCCTAAGCCAAAGGTTTAGGCCTCCTTTGGGTTCGTCCCAGTCAAAGCCTCTGTGCCTATACGGCTCAAGCGCAGCGCTAAAAGTACTGGCCGCATTTTTGTAATGGGCTCTAAGAGATACAAGCCTTTCATCATGGCGCCCGGTAGACAAAAACCTTTCCAGCACCCTCTGCATAAGTCCGCTGGAATTTATATCGATGGATCTTTTGATGCTTTCTATACTTTCACGGAATATGCGGGGCGCCTCGAGGCAGGCTATCCTTAAACCCGGCATAAGGGTTTTGGAAAAGCTTTTTACAAAAACAACTCTTTCCGCCTTGTCATAAGCCCTTACCGACAAAGGTATTCCTTTTTTTGCTTCTGCGTCATAAGCCAGTTCCGACAGCTGGTCGTCTTCCAAAACATAAAACCCGTAACGGACTGCCAGGCCTGCCAGGCGTTCCATGGCATCAGAATTGTATGATTGGCTGCTTGGGTTCTGGAATTGCGGGTTGACATAAACAAGGCGGACAGGCCGCTTGGCAGCCATGGCTTCCAGCATGTCCAGGTCTGCTCCGCTCTTGCCCATAGGAAGGGGTACAACCCTTGCCCCGGCTGCCAAAAAGGCATCCCTTGCACCGCGGTACCCCGGAGATTCTACAAGGGCTACATCTCCCCTGCGCAAAAGCAATCTGGCTGCAAGATCCAGTCCCTGTTGACCTCCTGAAACAATATGCACATCCCCTGCCAATATGGGACAATTGCTGGCCAGGGACAAGCGTTCGGACAAAACAGTCTTTAGAGGCTGATAGCCGGGAGAATTCTGGTAATCAAAGGCTTTTCCGCCATCCATGTCTATTGCTTCCACCAAAAAACGTTTCATGTCATCCAGCGGATACAAGGAACGCGCGGGAGAGTTGGAAGCCAAATCATACAGCTGCGGCACTTTATCATGTAAAGTATTTGCAGCCGCATCCGGGCGTTCCGAGCCAGGCAAAACACCAGGCTTTCCAAAGGCGCTAACAAAAACGCCCGAGCCTGTTCTGGACTCAATAAGCCCTTCGTTGGCAAGTATGCGGTAAGCGGCAACTATGGTGGCAGGGTTTACACCCAGTTCGTCAGAAAGCCGCCTTACAGACGGCAGCCTGTCGCCCGGCCTGAAAACTCCGTCCAAAATTTGCAGTCTTAGCCCGTCGGCAGCCTGGATATAAAGAGCCTGCTCGTCATTTTTGTATAACCTGAAAAACCTGGCCAACGCTTTACCTTGCTTTCATGTACTCGCTTCTGTCCGACAGCTTTACGCTTATGCTCATTTTTTTGGAAGCCCTGTAATACTCCACTATTACCTCTTCTCCAGGCTTGTTATCTTCCAGAGCGCTGTACAGGTCTGCCAGAGAGCTTACAGCCATGCCGTCGACCGACACTATTATGTCCCCGCCAACATTGAATACGCTCTGATAGTACCTTACCGGAGTGGACCCTCCCCTGATGCCGGCCCTGTCGGCATTGCTGCCTTTTTTTAGGCTGGAAACAAGAAGACCTTTTTCGACCGGAGGAGCCGAACTGTGCTCCTTCATGTAATCATACAGTGCGGGAAAAAGCTGCACGTATTCGGCATCTATCCATCCGCGGTTTACCCTGCCGTATTTGATAAGGTCCGGCACTATGCGTTTGGCGGTATTTACGGGTACGGCAAAGCCCACGCCTACAGAACCGCCAGAGGGAGAATAAATCATTGTGTTTATTCCGATTATCTCTCCTTTGGCATTGAGCAATGGGCCTCCGGAATTGCCAGGATTTATGGATGCATCTGTTTGTATCATGTCCCGTATTACAGTTTTGGAATCCTGCTGAATGGGCCGGCCAAGACCCGACACTATGCCTTTGGTAAGGGTACGCTCAAGCCCAAAAGGGTTGCCTATGGCAAGCACCTTCTGCCCAACCTTCAAATCAGAGCTGTCTCCATAAGGAAGAATGGTAAGAGCCATACCTTTGGGCGGGTCGAACTTTACAACAGCCAGATCATTTTCCGGATCTGAGCCGCTTACCGTGCCAGCCAGACGGCTGCCATCGGACAAGTTGACAAAAACTTTGTATGCATCCTTTATTACATGATAATTGGTAAGCACATAGCCCTTTGGGTCTATAATGGAGCCGGAGCCCGAACCGCCTTCCTTTGGAACCGGTTCCAGAAACCAGTTTATGGCAACAACCTCTGTGGTAATGTTGACAACACCGGCATTCAGCCTTTCGTAAACGCTGATATTTTCTTTTTCATCCTGGGTATAGCTCCCGGAATTTTCAACAAAAACAGGCAATTCCCCGCTTTTATGCCCTTGCCCGGAAAGCTCATTCATATCCGTTTTGGCTGCTGCAGCCAGCCCCGGATCAGCCTTTGAAAAAACCTCTTTTTGCATAAAAAAACTTACAGTCAACATGGCAAGCACGGATATGGCAACAGCCGCCGTTACCGAAAAAGCTACTTGCCTAAAAGAATACAAACGCATAAAAAGCCTCCAAATTTAATAGCTGGCTTTGATTTACCTGTAATTTTGCATACCTGGCTGGATTTAAATATAGCAATGCTAGCATAAATAGCCAATGCCGATTTTTTTTAAGTGCACAAAAATACAATCATTGACCTATGGCTTAACGCCGTATACTATTTATAGGCATGGACATGAAACGCCGCTTGAATGACGCATACAAAAAAGATAGCAGCAGTGACAAAAGCAAAAACCAAAAACCCGAAAGCTCCAGCCATATAAAAAACAAAAAAGACAGCTCGGTAAACCATTTATCAGAAAAGCTGGAAAAAGCCGTCAATACTTCCGAAAGCTATATTAAAACCGGAAGGCCAGGAATTGAAAAAGCTGCCAGATTCCTGTTGCTGCTTGGAAAAGACGAGGCTGCAAATGTAATCAGGCACTTGAAACCGGATGAAATTGAGCGGGTGTCAAGGGAAATAGCCCTTATAGACTCCCTGAGTACGGAAGAAGCCAACAGTATACTGACCGAATTTGGCTGGTTGGCAAAAACCAAGGGGGTTTCCTTGCAAGGCGGACCGGAAATTGCAGAAAGCATGCTCAAAGCCGCCTTTGGGAATGAGAAAGCCAAAGAAGTAATAAAAAAGGCTGTTCCGGACACTTACAAGCCCTTTTCTTTCCTTGAGAATTATGAAGCAAAACAACTTATAGTTTTATTCAAAGAGGAGACTCCGCAGTTAAGTGCCATGATATTGCCATTTTTATCTCCCAAACTGGCCAGCGCCATCATATCGGAGCTGCCAGTCAATTTACGCACAGAGATTGTAAAGCGCATAGCAAAACTGGAGCCAAGCCCTCCAGATGTGCTGGAACGGGTGGAAGCTGCCCTAAGGGACAAGGCTGCAAGAATTGGCAGGGTGGATGCCGGCGAAGCCATAAACGGAGCCGAAGTACTCGCAGGCATCCTTAGGCATGTGGATTCCAGCCTGGAAAGCTCCATCCTGGGGGGCATAGAAGAAAACGATCCAGAACTGTCCAAAAACATCAAAGACAGGCTTTTTACTAAAGAAGATTTGTTGCGTATTGGCGACAGGGATATGCAAAAACAGCTAAGAGAACTGTCCGAGCAGGAAATAGCCCTCATCTTGAAGGGTAAAAGCCAGGCTTTCAGGGATAAAATCCTGAACAATGTATCCCAGGCCAAAAGAATACTTATACTTGAAGAATACGACATACTTGGCACGGTGCGCAGAGAAGATGTAGAGCGGGCTACAAAAGCCTTTCTGGGCTTCTTCAAAAAAAGCTGGGAAGAAGGAAGCTTGGTTCTGGAAGGCGACGAAGACCTTATAGACTAACAGCTTATTAACAGCCGGAGGCCTACTGCTCTTTGGCGTACTTTACGCCACCATCACTGGCTTCTTCTGCACGTGCCATCATATAAAGAAGGTCTGAAAGACGGTTTATATAACGCCTTAGGGTTTTTGAAACATCCGCATCCCAGGCCAGGCTGACTATCCTTCTTTCGGCCCTTCTGCATACAGCCCTGGCCACATCCAGCTTGGCTGACTGCAAGGTAATACCCGGAATGACAAAACCCGTCAGCTGCACTTCCTTTTCAAAAGCTTCCACATGGGCAGCCAGGCGTTTTTCATCATCCTCTTTTACCGGATTTGAAAAGCTTCCGGAACGGGTAGCCAGTTCTCCAGCTATCCAGAAAAGATCTTTTTGAACCTCTTCTACTATCTGTCTGGTATCATTGCGCTTAAGATAGTGCTTTGCTTCTCCTATGAGTGAATCCAGCTCGTCTATAGTGCCATAAGCTTCAACCCTGGGATCATCTTTTCTTACCCTTTCGCCGGACCAAAGACCGGTAAGTCCGTCATCTCCGCTTTTTGTTACTATTGCCATAAACATCCTTTTCCTAGTTCTATAAAGCTTATTTAGTTCTTCGAAGCTTAGTGGCAACTAAAAATTTGGCAAAAACCATACTCTATATGGTATATACCCTGCTAACTTCATACAATACAAAGTATAGAACTAAAAAGCCACTAAGCTTAAGGGAACTACACTATCATTTTCTAGCAACATTGAAATTATGATTTTACAAAGACAATAATAATAGTATAATAATGCTTTAAGGCAGAATAGATTGATGGATAAAAAAAATAATGTAATTGACGCTTTAAACGAAAAGTCCTGGAATATGAACAGCCTGCTGTCTGCAGAATCTCTGGATTTGTCCCGCCAGACCTTAAAAGAATCACTGAGCCTTGGTTATCAGAAAGGTGAAGCGGACGCTTTGCTCAATATAGGAAGGCGATTATTTTATACTAAAGGCGTATCCGAGGCTTTTGAGTTTATCAATGAAGCCCTGAATAAATATATAATAATTGATGATCCTTTGGGTCAATGCATGGCTTACAATGCTTTGGGCATGTGTTACAATATGCAGAACAGACTGGATAAAGCCATTGAGCATTATAATTTAAGCTTGAGTTTTGCAAAAGAAAACCATTTTGAAAACAGGGAAATAATAGCCTTGTCCAATCTTGGCGATATATGTCTGCAGATTGGAAACCCGTATGAGGCTCTTTCATATCTCATTCCTGCCTACGATAAAAGAAAAACCCGAACTGTTAATAACGAAACTGCCAACTGCCTTAGACTTACAGGAATAGCTTTTCTGCAGCTTTACAATTATGTTTTGGCAGAAGAGTTTACGGACTTGGCTTATGCCATGTCAATGGAATTGAACGATTTGACAACAATTGCAGATTGCCTTGAAGCCCTGTCTGATATTGCGTTGGAGACGGGAGAAAACGGTAAAGCCGAAGCTTTTGCCCTTCATGGCCTTGAATATGCCAAAAAAATCAATAACAAAATTCAAATTGTCAAACTTGCACTGAGCCTTGCTGCTGCTTATATCACTATGGCTAAACCGCATGAGGCAATAAACTGCCTCAAAGAAGTCAAAATATTATGTGCAGACAGCAATTTAAAAAACAAAATTCCCCAGGTGCATGAACTATTGGCCCAGGCTTATGAAGATTTGGGCGACCATAAAGAGGCGTTGGAACAATTTAAGCTTTTTTATAACTTAAAAATGCAGGCTCAACACGAAGCGTCTGCACAAAGCCTTAAATTTGCAAGATATGAAGCTGAACTTATAAAAACAAGACAACTTAATGAAATAATGGAACAAAAAAACAAGGAACTTAAAGAAAAATCTGAAGAGCTTGAAGTTTCTAACCACAGACTAAAATCCATCTCCACCATTGGTTCTCTTGTAACAGCTAGCCTGGATTTCAAGACTGTTATAAATACCATTCACAAGAACCTTAAATCCATAATGGCAACAGATGTATTTGGCATAGCCCTATATGAAAAAACCCAAAACAAGCTTGTATACAAGCATTTTTATGACGAAGGCATTTACAGAACCAACTGGAACGTTGCTGTAGATTCCGACACCAGCTTTACTGCCTGGTGTTTTCGCAACCAGAAAACCGTTTTTATCAATGACTATGATAATGAGTACCAAACCGTATTGCCGGGGCATGCCACAACAAGGGGCAGATCCAGTGATGCAGTAATATGCATGCCCTTATCAATAGAGGACAGAACCATAGGCGTAATGACCATCCAAAGCTATACAAAAAATGTGTATGACAAGAAAATACTGGTCTTTTTGGAAGCCCTTTCACCCTTTATTGCCATTGCTGTAGAAAATTCCATAATCCATGACAGGGTGGAAGTCTTGAACCGTGCTCTTACAGATGAAAAACGTAGGCTAGAAAGGGCAACCCTTAAAATAAGCCACCTGGCCAATCATGACAGCCTTACAGGCCTGCCCAACAGAAGAATGCTGTTTGAGCTAGCAGACAAAGCCATTGAAGTATCCAAACGTTCCGGAGACAAAGTGGGCTTAATGTTTATTGACCTGGACAATTTCAAACCAATCAACGACGAAATGGGGCACAATGCGGGCGACAGTGCGCTTGTTGCCGTGGCAGAAAGACTGCAACAGCTGGTAAGAACATCTGATATTGTATCCAGAATAGGCGGCGATGAATTTGTGATTATATTGACCAATATCAAAAATCTAAGGGATATAGAGATAGTGGCAAAAAAAATACTTAAAGAGTTTGAAAAACCCCTGTCTTTTTCGGAATGTACAAAGACTATAAACATGTCCATGGGTATATCTGTTTATCCCGAAAACGGAAATACTGTAGATGAACTCATAATAAAAGCGGACAGTGTCATGTATCGCATTAAGCATGGTATAAAAAACTCGTACGCTTTTGCATAAAAGACTTGTGATTGACACTGTTATAGCCCCGTGTTATGTTTTTTCGCACTCTATTCCGGAATTTTAAACCGGTTAATCATGCAGCTTTACAGAGGAAGGTTTAGATGGCTTCCAGCGCAGACAAACAAAACAAGACAGAACCAGCAGAAAAGCGCCGTAGCGGCAATTCTTTTGTTTATATTGGCACTATTATAATTCTTATAATAACGGTAATTGCTTTTGTTTTTGTTCCCGCCCTTGGTGGCGCGGGTTCACGCAGCAACGACACCAGCTTTGGTTCATGGAAAGGCAAGCCTATTTCCTTTGTTTACGGAGGATATTTTGCCAATCAGGTCAGCCAGATAAAGTCTGACTTTGAAAAACAGGGCTATACGGATACCGGCTCTCCGGATTTTGCAAGGCTGGTATGGCGCAGGGCTTTTGAAAATACCGCCATACACCTGGCGCTGCTCGACCTTGCAAAAGAAGCCGGGATGGCTGTAAGCAATAGCTGGCTAGATACACAGATGCTGGAACACCCCGTTTTCCTGGAGAATGGAGTTTTTTCAAAAAGA
>JAKPMS010000110.1 GCA_029548805.1 Spirochaetota bacterium
AAATTTTTCTTACATCGATTTGGAATATGATTTCCAGATTCCGGCAATACAGGAAGCCGCAAGGACTTTTGGCATAAAAATAATAAGATCCAGACATTTTATGAACGGGCTGCCGCCAAATGCCGGCAAAATATGGGAAGAACTGGGCTCCAAGCCATATGAAATTCCAAAGCTAGCTGTTCAGGCCAAAAGCCTGGCCGATGTTGACGGGGTTTTCAGGCTGTTTGAAAATGAAAAAAAAGAGCATATTGCGTTAAGCATGGGAGAATACGGTTTTTGTACCAGAATTCTTGCGGAAAAACTGGGCAGCAGCCTGGTATACGCCGCCGGTTCCGGCTTTGGCTTTGAACCCGCAGCTCCCGGTCAACTGGAACCATATAGCCTGCTGGATGTTTACCGGATAAGGGAATACAAACCTGACTGGAAGATATTTGGCATTTTGGGCGCATCAAATGTACTGCACTCCATGTCCCCGGCCATACACAACAAGGGTTTTTCCAAGCTTGGCATCAATTCCTTGTATCTTCCATTCCCGGCTGATTCGGAAGAAGCTTTTTTGGGCCTGGCTGAACGCCTGGATATACAGGGTTTTTCGGTAACCGCCCCTTATAAAGAAAAAATCCTGCCATATCTTGACTCGATATCTGCAGAAACAGAAGCCATAGGCGCATGCAATACTGTTATAAAGCGGGGCAAGCACTTGGCTGGTTATAATACAGATGCCTACGGGTTTTCAAAGGCAGTAAAAGCTTTTTTGAACCTGGACAGCCTGCATGGTGTAAAAACTACAATTATCGGGGCAGGAGGAGCCGCCAGGGCTGTAGCTTTTGCCCTGAAGGGTCTGGGCGCCAGAGCGTGCATAATAAATCGCAGTATGGCAAAAGCCAAAAAGCTTGCAGAAACATACGGTTTTGAATGGTCCGGTATGACAGAGAGGGCCAGCGAACTATTGGGCCGCTATAACGACCTTATTGTTCAGACCAGCTCCGTGGGACTGGAGGGCGGTTTGGACGGTGATCCCATAGAATGGTACGAGTTCAGCGGAAAGGAAGCCCTGTTTGAAACCATCTATGCACCGCCGGAAACAATATTGATGAAACGGGCACAACAAGCCGGTTGCCGTGTTACAAATGGCCTTGGGATGCTTAAAGCACAGGCAGAGGCCCAGTTCAAGCTTTTTAGCGGAGAAGAATATCCTTTATGAAACAGGAGCAAAGCATGCCAGAAAAGTTCAAGTCTGCATTTGTGGCAGTTATAGGGCGCCCGTCAGCCGGCAAATCCACTTTGATCAACCAAATCTGCGGCTACAAGCTGGCAATTGTTTCTCCTGTGCCTCAGACCACAAGAAACATAATCAGGGGTATAAAAACCGCTGCTGCTTACCAGTTTGTTTTTTTGGATACCCCCGGGCTTCATGATTCGGAAAAGGCCATCAACCTAAAACTTAGGGATGCCGCTTTGCAAACTCTTTCCGACTCTGACCTTGTTTTGTATGTTGTGGATTCTACCAGGGCCCCGGGTCCGGAAGAAGAATCCATAATATCCAAACTGCTGCCATTTAAAAATAAAAGCTTTATTGCAATCAATAAGTCGGATGCCAAAAGTTCAGATGTGGCCGGGACCAAGGAGTTTTTGACTGAAAAATTGCCTGGCACAAAACAGTTTGTAATTTCTGCCCTAAAGTGCGAGGGTATAGACAGTGTTTTGCAGGCTTTGGAAGAAGCTGCACCGGAAGGCCCGGCTTATTATCCGGAGGATATTTACAGCGACCAGGAACCAGTTTTCCGGATTGCAGAAATCATAAGAGAAAAGGTATTCCTAAATACCAAGGACGAGTTGCCGCATGCGGTTTATGTTGAATATACCAGCCATCACAAGCTTGATGATGGCAGCCTTGTATATGAAGGCAATTTGGTAACAGAAAGAGAAAGCCAAAAAGGCATACTTATTGGTGCCAAGGGTTCTATGATAAGGCGCATAAGAGAAGAGGCAGAACAGGACCTTGAAGAAGTATTTGGCTATCCCGTAAGACTGTCTCTTAAAGTAAAGGTAAATGCCAACTGGAAAAAGGACAAACAGCTGTTAAAAAGAATTCTGGGCTGACAAAGCGTTTATTTTGCGTGCTGTAAGCAACAACTCGTCTATGCCTTTTTCCATGCAATTGTACAAGGCTTTTTCTGCCTGCGGAAAAATAGCTCCCTGCAGCAGCTGCTTTTCTTCCCTGCTGAAATCGGACAACACATAGCCAGAAACATCATCATGATCCGGCCGGCCTATGCCAAAACGCAGGCGCATATAGCCGGCACTGCCAAGCCTTTCTTTAAGCGAACGAAGGCCGTTGTGCCCCCCCAGGCCTCCCCCGGCTTTAAAACCAAAAAAGCCAAAGCCAAGTTCCAGTTCATCATGTACGGCCAGAATTTCTTCCGGCTGAACTTTATAAAACGAGGCCAGCTCCGCAACAGAGTTGCCGGACAAATTCATGTAGGTTTCCGGGCAGATAAAATATGAACGCCCAAGGCTGTTGTCATGTTGGGCCCAGCGGCCTTTAAAGCCCCTGTGCCAGCGCAAGTCGGAATAAATGGATAGCTGCTCAAGGAACTGCCAGGCAACATTGTGCCGGTTTTGGGCATATTCCCTGCCATGGTTGCCCAAAAATGCATAAATTTTTATCACTATCGCTCAATTCCGGTTCTGGCTTCTATGCCATTGTCATAGTAATGTCTTATAGGCTTCATCTCTGTAACAAGATGGGCCCTGTCCATTATCTTGTCAGTGGCATAGCGCCCGGTTATGACCAGTTCCATTCCTGCCGGGCGGCGCTCTATAAAAGCCAGAACAGCCTCTTCTGGCAATAGCCCCAGCTTGATTGCCACATTGAGTTCATCCAGTATCATAAGCCCGTAATTGCCGGACAGCATGGCAGCTTGGGCTTCTTCCAAACCGGCCTCAGCTGCCTTAATGTCTTCTGCTTCGGGCTCCCGCATTATGAAGCAACCCCTGCCAAATTGTTTAATCACAAGCCTCTTGTCTCCAAGGCTGGCTGACAAGCCTTCCAGTATGCTTATTTCCGAGTAGCGCATTCCTTTTATAAACTGCGCAAAATATACATTAAAGCCGGCGCCAAGGGCTCTTATGCACAAACCTATGGCTGCCGTTGTCTTTCCTTTGCCATTTCCCGTATAAACCTGAACATAGCCTTTATCCATGCTGTACCCTTTCAAACCCGGACAGCGCTTAGCATAACACAAAATACTGCAGTTTAGTCAGCCGGCTGATCCAAACAGCACCCGTGTAATAAACTAAATATATTTTATTAAGAAATTAGAGATTTTTAAAGACAAAACGTTTTTTATTGTTTATAATCTTTTCCAGATTAAAAGTGATGACTATTTACCCCTAAAACATTTTTTAAGGGTAATTACTATATACTCAGAGGTTTCTATGACTATCAGAACAAAGATTCTGGCTCCTGTGTTGGGAGTATCTCTTCTTCTTTTTACTGCTGCCGGCACCCTGGCTATTTTTACCACCATTAAAACTGCCCTAAGCTCTACAGAAAAGCAGTCAGTAGCTTCATCTCAGCGTTATGCATACAGCATAGAAACGCTTCTAAAGGCTCCTGTTTCAGCTTTAAACACCATGATTGATTTTTTTGAAGCTTATGAAGGACTTGATCAAAATTACCGGCGAACAAGCTTTTCTTCCATTCTTGGCGCTGTTGTAGAAAACAACTATGACTTTATTTCTTCATGGATAGTGTGGAACCCGAATGAGCTGGATGGCCTGGACTCAATATATGCAAACAGCAGATTTGGAAACGAAAAAGGCGCTTTTTCCCTCAGCTTTTACAAGGATACTTACAATAATATAAGCATAGAGCCATTGCCCGATTCGTTTCGCGGCTCAGAAAGCTATTCTGATGCTTATTCCAAAAAATCCGTTATTTTTACCGGACCATATATACCGGAAAACGAAGTAAACGAAAGAAGGGTTTTTTGTATAAGTGCGCCCGTAATGAAAGATGGGGATGCAATAGCCATAGCGGGCCTGGAATTTGATGCCGATTTGCTTATAAGGCTGATTGGCAACCTGAGCATTCAAACTGGAGCCGATTTTTCTTTGTTGGATGATGCAGGGGTATTCATGGAAACCATGGATATCGATCTTTTAGGGAAATCCCTGGCAAATGTGTATCCCGACAGAGTGGATGAAGTGCAGGCTGTTGAACGGGGTGAAATATATTATACAAAAACTGTTTCCGGTTTGACAGGAAAAGATATACTCAGGGTTTATATGCCTGTATTAATTACGGGTGCCCAGCCCTGGTCATTGATGTCGGAAGAACCATATCATTTGATCAGAACCCAATCAGGTACCAATTCGCTCATGATTATGCTTTTTACCACTTTTGGGACTGTCCTTTTAGCGCAATTGCTGGCTACCTTTTTTGTTGCAAAAGCGGTGGCTGCGCCGGCAAAAAAAGCCAAAAGCCTTTTGGCCGATATTGCTGAAGGAGAGGGAGACCTTACAAAACGCCTTAATGTAAAATCCAGCGACGAAATAGGCACAATGGCCAATGCCTTTGACCGCTTTGTAGACAAGCTAGCTGATATTATAAGAGGCACAATAAGGGCTGTGGACGAATTAAAAACCGGTTCCAGGCTGCTGGATCAGGGCATGGCAGAAACAGCAGAAGCTGTGAAACGCATAGATGATGCCATTGAAGGTGTGGTGGACAGCTCTGGCATGCAGGCGGCCAGTGTTGGCGAAGTATCCGCAGCGGTGGAGCAGATAACAAGAAACATTGAATCCCTTGATCGCATGATAGAACGCCAGAAAACAGGTATTGCCGATTCTTCTGCCTCCATAGAGGAGATGGTTGGGGCCATGGCTTCCATAGCAAGAAATGTGGATGCCTTTGGCCAGTGCATGAATAGCCTGATTCAGGCATCCGATACGGGCAAGGGCAAATTGTCTGGTGTATCCGGCCTGGTAAAAGACGTGTTCACCCAGTCTCAGGGGCTTATTGACGCAAACAAGGTTATTCAGTCCATAGCTGCGCAGACCAATCTGCTAGCCATGAATGCTGCAATAGAGGCAGCCCATGCCGGAGATGCCGGTGCCGGCTTTGCAGTGGTTGCGGCAGAAATCAGGTCCTTGGCAGAGCTTTCACAAAGGCGTTCAAAAGAAATTGCCGGCAGCATAGCAGGAATGCGCGGCAGTATTGACAAGGTGGTAGGCTCTACCATGGAGGCAGAAAAGGCCTTTGCCAACATAGAAGAGCTTGTCAAAAAAGTGGGTGAACTGGAAGCGGAAATCAAGGCTTCTGTAGCGGAGCAAGGCTCCGGCTCCCGGCTTGTACTTGAGGCGCTGTCTGGAATCAAGGATGCCAGCGAAGAAGTGCGGGGCGCTTCTGCAGAAATGACCAGCGGGGTGGCCGCTGCCGGAGATGAAATGCGCAAGCTGCTGGAGCTTACAGATAAGCTCAAGCTGGTAACAGAAACCATAAAACGGGAATCTGTAAATATCAAAACCGTAACAAACAAGGTAAACGAGATGAGCCTTAAAAACACTGAACTTATTGCAAGTGTAGAGGAAGGTACTTCCAGGTTCAGGGTATGATTTAAACCGTCTGCACACAAAGGCATGTTGCCTTTGTGTGCAGACGGTAAGGAGCCTGTCAGGCCAGGCCCAAAAGCAAGCCTATATTGTAAACAGAAAAACATAAAACCCAGGCCATACTCAGCATAAAAGCAAAAGCAAAAGCCAGCCACTGCCAGCCCAGCTCCGCTCTTATGGTTGCCAGCGTTGCAAAACAGGGCGGAATTACCAGAATAAACAGCATAAGCACAAAAGCCACCAGGGGATTCAGGTTTGGATCTCTTCGGAGAGCCTCCCGCAGACCGTCGCTTTCTTCGCTTTCGTCCAGTCCCACAGCATACAAAACTCCAAGGGTAGAAACAACAACTTCCTTGGCTGCAAAGCCAGTCACTGTGGCAACAGCAATTTTCCAGTCAAAACCCATGGGCTTGAAAGCCGGCTCCATAAACTTGCCAATTTTACCTGCAAAGCTTTTTTCAAGGCCAACCCGGGCCGTGGCCGCCTCTGCAGCTTTGTATGCTTCTTCACTGCCGGCTCCGGGTACAGTAGCCATGTAATTTGATGCAAAACTGTCAATTTCGCCGGCTGCGGGTTTGTACAGCGGAAAGTTGGTTATTATCCAAATCAGCACTGCGGCTGCCAGAATTACGGTGCCGGCTTTCTGTATGTAATGCCAGGTTTTATCCCATACATGCCATAAAACGCCGGACAGGGTAGGGGCTCTGTAAGGCGGCAGCTCCATCACAAATGGAGTTGCCGCTCCGCGCAAAACTGTTTTTTTAAGCAAAAAGGAAGAAACAAGCGACAGAATTACCCCTATGGCATATACCAGCATTACCATATTGCCTGGATTATTTGGGAAAAAGGCTGCCGAAAAAAGCACGTAGACAGGCAGTTTTGCGCCACAGCTCATAAAAGGTATAATAAGTATTGTAACTATTCTGTCGCGCGGGCTTTTAAGCGTCCTGGCAGCCATTATTGCCGGTACCGAACAGCCAAAACCGAGCATCATGGGGAATACAGACTGCCCGTGCAAGCCAAAACTGTGCAGCAATTTGTCTGTAGCAAAGGCTGCCCTGGAAATATAGCCGCTGTCTTCCAGAAGCGATAAAAGAAAAAACAGTATTATTATGAGGGGTACAAAAGAGAAAACTCCCCCCACCCCGCCCAAAATACCATCCACAAGCAGCGACTTAATCATTCCCTCAGGCAGCAAGGCATTAATTCCAAGCCCCAGCCAGTGAAACAGGCTTTCCAGCCAGCGCATGGGGTATTCTCCAAGCACAAAGGTAATTTGAAACACAGCCCACAATACCGCTATAAAAATGGGCAAAGCCAGAAAGCGGTTCATCACTATTTTGTCTATGGCTTCGGTAAGTGAAAAATCCGGTTTTTGTTCAATTGTTACCGTTTCTTTTATGGCTCCGCGTATATAGCCGTAACGCTGTTCGGAAATGACCATCTCGGAATCCTTGCCGTAGTGTGCAGAAATCCAGTCAGAAGCGCTTATGGCTTCGGCTTTTATTTCTGCGGCATTGGAATGCCCGGAAAGCCTGTCAACGGCATGACTGTCCTTTTCAAGCAGCTTTACGGATAACCAGCGCGAAGGATAAATGGCACAAAATTCCTTATCTTCTTGCAGCAGCGCTTCTATTTTTTTTAGCCGGGCTTCTATTTCACTGCCATAACGTATTGATTTTGCAACATTTTGTTGACGGAAGCTGCCAAGCTGATCTATGGCATCCAGGATGGCAGCCATGCCCTCGGCTCTTGGGCCAATGGTTTTGACCATGGGTATGCCAAGTATGTCTGACAAATGCTTTTCGTCAATTTTTATGCCTTTTTCTTCTGCTTCGTCGCTCATATTGAGAGCTCCGACAACAGGTATGCCCAGTTCCTGAAATTGCAGGCAAAGATACAGATGCCGTGACAGGTTAGTAGAGTCCATTACATCCACTATTACATCCGGCCTGTGGTCCAGAAGAAAATCCCTGGCTACAACTTCGTCTATGGAATAGGCTGTAAGGCTGTATATCCCGGGCAAGTCTACAAAATGGTAGCTGATGCTGTTTCTTGTTCTGGTGCCCTCCCGTTTTTCCACGGTAACTCCGGGGTAGTTTCCAACTTTATGATGAGCTCCTGTAAGAGCGTTAAAAATGGTTGTTTTACCCGCATTAGGGTTGCCTGCCAGGGTAACTTTTACGGAACCAGTATTGCGGCTTCTATTATTAACTCTATGAGAGTTAGTATCTGCATTATTCATTAAAGAAACTCCAGCGAGTTAAAGATATTGATAATCATTATCATCAAAATTGCATTTTGTCAATCTTTTCTATACAGCAGACAGCAAAAATGGTTTTGTCCAGGCTCAGAACTTATTGACCCCCAAGCATTCTGATGAATCCGCCCCGGCCAAGAAAATTGCTCTCTGCCACACATTTTCCGTCCAAATAATAGCGGATATACGGAATTTGCCTGTTATTAAAGTTGTTTTCCTTCCAGCTCATAAACTCTTCATAAAAGTTTTCTTTGTCATACTCAATATAAAACAGTCTGGCTCCAAGCTTTGCGCTTTCTTCCGCTATCCAGTTCTTCATTATAAACCACTGGGGGCACCAGGCCTGCGTTAGCACAACTGCAACTCTTTTGGCGCTTTCTGTTATTGCCGGCTCAAATTCGCCGTTTTTTATGGCATAAAAGCATTGCTCCCTGTTAAGCTTGGCAAATTCATGCAACTTCATTGTTATAGTTCTCCTTAAATTGACTTGTTCAGCCCCCGGACATAAGATGTATGGCTTCTACCCTGTCATTATTGCCCACAGTGCTGACGTCCCACTTGTCCCGGGGTATATGTTTTCCGTTTATTGATACGTTAATAAGCGGAAAGCTCCAGCCCTTTATGTCCAGCAATTCCGAAACAGACAGCTTGTCGCAAGGGAAAGCTTCGCTTTTTCCGTTCAACATGATTTTCATAAAAGTATTATAACATGTTTTGAATGGCCGTTTGCAATAGCCGCTTATGCCGGAGCTATGCTATGGCAGGTATTCAAAGTTAATATTGCTTAATGATTTCAGGATTGCCCTCTTGGCTTTGCCGGAGCCTTTGGTAAGAAGCTCAATGCGCTCTCTTGTTTTGTCCCTGGCAGAGTTATCATTATAATTACAACTGCAGCTTATGGCATCCAGCCCCAATAGCCCCGCAAGCTGGATAATCTGCCTTTCTTCCACCAAATAAAGGGGGCGGATTATTTTTACAGGATATTTTATGTACTTCATGACTGGCGGCATGGTAGAAAGCACGCCTTTGTCCATCATGTTCATGAAAAGGGTCTCAAGGACATCATCCAGATGGTGGCCCAAAGCTAGGCAATTGTAGCCATTGTCCATGGCATAGCGTATAAGCTCGGTCCGGCGCTGCATGCTGCACCAGTAGCAGTTCATTTTTCTGCCGTCTTTAAGGCGGCCTTCTACCGCCACATCCAGGCTTTTCAATTTTAGGCCCCAGCTTTCATATTCTGCAAGAAGCCTGTCAGACATGGAATCTGCAAAATCGCTGCGTATATGCATGGCAGCCAGTTCCGCATGCAGGCGGCCCTGGCTTTGCTTTTGTGCCAAATCCATGGCCATTATGGACGAGTCCTTGCCGCCCGAAGCGGCAACAAGGATTCTGTCTCCCGGCTCTACCATGTTCCAGGTCTTTAACGCTTTTGTTATAAGGCCGTCTACAGCCTGGTCAATGCTTCTTTGCACCCGGCATTCATAGCATAAAAAGGCTTTGCGTTTCCAGATGAACTGCCAAAGGATTTTTTGTTTCTTGACATAGTTATGTTTGACTGTTAATATTAAGGCAATATCATTATGATATTATTATGATTTTGGAGGTAAAAAATGAAAACCAACAAAAACAATAGGGAAGAAAAGACGGCTCCAAGCTTAGCCGGAATGCCTGTCCTGTTATTCAATGTTTTGCTTTCAATAGCGGCTTTTGTTCTAATAATTATTGGGCCCATGTATTTTACGGGAACATACCTTGTTCTGTTTTTAACAGCGGGCATTTTTTATCTGTCCATAATTATGCCCTTTGGTTTTAAAGGTTTGAAGGTTTTAAAGCCCAACGAAGCCATGGTTTTTACCCTGTTTGGCCAGTATCATGGCTGCCTTAAGGACCCCGGTTTTTATTTCATGAACCCTTTTGCTGTAAGCGTAGCTCCAGCCCGCCAATTTGCGGATGCCAACAAGGACACTCAGGCTGCATTAAAAGCCGGAACAGGAACCATAGACAGCAGGCAAAAAGGCAGCGCGCTTTCTCTAAAAGCAGCCACTCTGAACAATGACAAGCAGAAAATAAACGATGCTCTTGGCAATCCCATAGTTATAGGCATTGTGGTTATATGGAAGGTGGTAAATCCGACCAAGGCTGTTTTTAATGTGGATGATTATGCCGAATACCTTTCCATACAATGCGATTCAGCTTTAAGAAATATAGTCAGACTGTACCCTTATGATTCCAGCGACGAGGAATCGGAAAAATCGCTGCGTGGTTCCAGCCAGGAAGTGGCCGACAGGCTAAAAGAGGAAATCCAGGCCAAAGTGGATTTGGCGGGAATAGAAATACAGGAAGCCAGGATTACCCATCTATCATATGCCCCGGAAATTGCGGCTGCCATGCTTCAAAAGCAGCAGGCTTCGGCTGTGATTGCTGCCAGGCAAATGATAGTGGACGGGGCCGTAGGAATGGTGCAGATGGCCCTGAACCGGCTTGGTGCAGACGGCATAGTGGAACTGGATGAAGAGCGCAAGGCGGCCATGGTCAGCAATTTGCTGGTGGTGCTATGCTCCAACAGGGACATTCAGCCCGTGGTAAACAGCGGAAGCATTTATTGAGGCAAATGTTTTGAGCGTAGACAGGGAACAGGGCAAGAAACAGCTGCTTTTGAGGCTGTCTCCGGGTTTATGGCAAAAGCTGGCAGCCTGGGCGGAGGATGACTTCAGGTCCATCAACGGACAGATTGAATACCTGTTAAGCGAATGCGTAAAAAAGCGCGGGTCCGCTAAAAGCAGGGGCTTTCCGGATGCGGAAGAATAGCAAGGCCTATTTGCCGGGCGGGGTATTTTTTATAATGGGGGAAACATGATAGAGCTGATAGCTGTATCCAAGACCTATGCTGGCAGCAATATAAAAGCTGTGGATGGACTGTCACTAAAAATATCGGATGGTGAAATTTTCGGGTTTTTGGGGCCAAACGGGGCAGGAAAAACTACCAGCCTTAAAATCCTGACTGGAGTTCTGAAGGCAGACAGCGGCCAAGCCATGGTAGACGGAACAGATGTATCCCTGGACCCTATTGCTGCCAAAAGCCGTATTGGCTATGTAAGCGACAATCCGGAAGCTTTTGCAAAACTCAAAGCTGTGGAATACCTCAACTTTATTGCGGATGTATATGGCCTGGATTCGGAACAACGGCATAAAAGGATAAATGACTATTCGTCCAGATTTGAAATAAGGGATGCGCTGTCTTCTTCTCTTGCAAGTTTTTCCCGCGGCATGAAGCAAAAGCTGTTCATAGTTGCCAGCCTTTTGCCCGACCCGCAGAACTGGGTTCTGGATGAACCCATGGTGGGGCTGGATCCAAAAGCTGCCTTTGCCCTTAAAAGTATAATGCGTAACAGGGCAGATTCGGGCAAAACTGTATTTTTCTCGACTCATGTTATGGAAGTAGCAGAGCGCTTGTGCGACAAGCTGGCAATTATAAACAAGGGCAAAATAATATTTATCGGCAGCTTTCAGGAGCTCAAAAAGCTTGAAGGAGAAGACACAAGCCTGGAAACCCTTTTTCTGGAACTTACAGAAAAAAGCGGAGAGCTTGCAGGGAACGGAGACGCAGTTTTATGAAAAGCTTTGCCAGCCTTGTAAAATTATATATTAAAAGCTTTTACAATTTGTCTCCTTTCCTGGATCTTAAAAAACTGAAGCCAGCTCAGGTTTTAAAGAACCTTGGCATAGCGCTTGTTGCATTGCTTGTTCTTGTCAATTTTGGGTTTTTGTTTGTTTCTGTAAACCTGGCCATGTACTGGGGGCTGGCCATGCTTGGCCTCCAAAACCTGCTTTTTCTGGTTTCTTCGCTGACCATAACTGTTTTTGTTTTTGTAATAGGTTTTATTACGGCTCTTAGCACTTATTACATAAACGGTATGGAGAATCACCTTTTGGTTCTTCCACTGGCGCCATGGAAGCTTTTGGCTGCAAAATTTATTGCTGTTTATTCAAGCATGGCGGCAGTATCCATGGCTTTTATGATAACAAGCATGGCCATTTTCGGTTTTTATGAAGGCCCCAAGCCCTTGTTCTACCTGTGGGGCTTTATGGGAGCATTGCTGCTCCCCATGCCGCCCCTGGCTTTAAGCTATCTGTTTTTGGTACCCATGATGTCCGTGGCAGGTTTTTTGCGGAACCGTAGGGCAGTAATGCTGTTTACCGGGGTACTGGGTTTATTATGCGCAATTGGCTTCAATATGTATTTTCAGTCGCTTATGTCAAAAATGGCGGATACGGAGGCGCTTTCTGTCATGATGCAGAACTCCTTGCCATTGAGCATTGCTGCTGCCGGAGCGTACTTTCCGGCCGGACTCTTGTGGAAGGCCATGACAGTACCGGAGCAGGCCGCGGCCTTTATCCAAAGCGCCGCAAACCTGCTGCTTTGCCTTGGGACAAGCATTGTATCAATTTTTGCACTGGCAGGAGCATATACACGCAGTCTTTTGGGCTTTAATGAAGAAAGCGTCAAACGCCTGTCCGCCTCTGAGCTGAAAGGGTTTCTGGGCAAAAAGCTCAAAAGAAAACCTGTAATTCTGGCTCTTGTGGACAGAGAAATAAAAAACCTTAACAGGGAGCCCGTGTATCTTTTGAACGGGCCTTTTGTAATTATTCTTTTACCCCTGATTATGCTCATTGTATTTTTGGCGCAAAAGGAAGCTTTTCTGGCAGATCCGGATAGCGCAAAAATAATTGAGCTGGCTGGCAGCGGTTTTGCCATGGTAATTGCCGCAGCTGCCGGCGCATTTTTGGGTTCGGGCAGCAGTATTGCAGCTACAGCCCTGTCCAGGGATGCAAAAGACCTGGCTTCTATAAAAAGCCTGCCCCTGGATATGGGGCTGTTTATGTTTGCAAAATTGGTCCACGCAGAAATATTTGTGCTTTTAGGTTCTATTGTCGGCTGCGCTCTGGTTTCACTAATGTTTAGCATAGGTTTTGCTGACTCTTTAACGGCATTCATTATGGCATTGGCTATGGCCTCTTTTATAAATTTGGCAGCCTTGTGGCTGGATACTGCCAGGCCCAAACTTGGCTGGACCAACCCAATTGCGGCCATGAAGCAGAACATGAATTCTGTAATTGCCATTTTGGGAGCTATGGGGCTTCTTGGCCTCTTTTCTGTAGCAGCCATCAAGTTTGATATTGAAAAAGGGATGTTGCTGCTGTTTTTTGGATTGGCCCCTATATTGGCCAGCTTGGCTGCATTGCCGTTTTACAAAAAATATGCTGTAAAGCGTTTGGCGGAACTGGACCTTTGACATGATTTTATCTGCTTGCTAAGCTAAAAGACATGCGGGCAGCAATAAAAAAGCCAATACTTATTTATTTTACAAAGCTATGTACATTTGGCTTGCAATAGTATTAAATTATAAACAACTATTTATTTAAGGAAAACATCGAAAACTTGCATTTTTCGAACAGGCCTTAAATTTAGCTTAATGCCAGTATTAAAAGCTAGATAATTTTAACTTTTTTAAGTACCAAAAAGACAAGAGGTGACACAAGCGGTGGTTAAAGAAGTAGTTGAAAAGGTTCTTCAAATAGAAAATGAAGCCAGACAGATTGTAGACGCAGCCAAAAAAAAGGCAAAGGAAGCCATGTTGGCAGCCGACAATTCGGCTGCGGCAAGCCTGATTGCAGCCCGGGAAAAGGCTGTCCAGGACAGCAGGGCCAGCCTGGATGCAGCCAGACGGGAAGCGGAATCCCTTTTGGCAAATGCCAGAAAGGAAGCGGAAAGCGCGGCAAAAGCTGCTCTGGACGGAGCCAGGGCATCCCGACTGGACATTGCAAAAGAAACAGCCAAAATCGTTGTCGGTCAGCCTTTATGAAGGCCATGGTCTGCAATGCTGTGAGTCAATAATGAGAACAGCCCTTTCTGAATACGGCTTTTTAAGTGCCAAACTGAAAACACGCTTGAGCAAGCGCCTTGGCAAAGAATTTCTGGACAGCCTTATCAGGGCAAAATCTTTGCCGGAAGCCGTACAGCTGCTAAAAGGCAGTGACTACGAAGATACTCTCAAGGTGTACAACGAAACAGGGGATTTGGCCATGGCAGAAGCGGCCATGAATGCCCGCGAGCTGCAGCTGTATACCGAGCTGTACAGATTCCTTAATGAGCCGGTTTTGTCTTTTATTAAGGCTTTGTCGCTGCGTTTTGAAATAGAACAAGTAAAAGCCGCTGTAAGGCTGTGGTTTGATGCAACAGTACGCGGCCGTTCCATAGCCGGAAAGTCCGGCTACCTGTATCAGGGCGTCATTGTAAATGCTTATGCCCCGGACGAGCTTGTGAGGGCGGCAGATATTGATGGCGTTATAAAGGCATTTGGCACTACGCCTTATGCCTCCATTGCCGGTGCAGAGCTGCCCAAAGCCGTTTCGGAAAGAAACCTGTTTGATTTTGAATTGGCTATGGACAGATATTTTTACAGGGAAGCCCTGGCTGCAGCTGGCCGCCTTGGAAGCAAGGACAGGGTAATAGCCGAACGCATTCTGCATGCCGATGTGGATGCCCAAAACGAATCCAGGCTGCTCAGGTATTCCGGAAGCAGCGACAAGGATGTACAGACAGCGCTTTCAGCACATCTTTTTATACCATACGGCAA
>JAKPMS010000115.1 GCA_029548805.1 Spirochaetota bacterium
AAAATATTAAAATTAAAAATGTCTTGGCTATTTTTATCATGCCTCTACACATAATTTTGTCAAATTAATCCTGCCCCCTGATGATTTTCTCCACTTCTTCTATAGATAAATGCTCATAAAGTACCATTCTTAAAATATTGAGTATCATTAATTGCTCATCTTCAAGCATGGATTCATTTTTGATCATTTGAGAAAAAAGAGCCGCTATCTGACTGCCATTAAGACTCAGCTCGAAACTGGAAGCCAAAAATGTATCATACTTCAATTATAGACCCTTCTCTGGCAAGAACAACCTCAATATCCTTGCTTTCTATATGCTTAAGATACCATTCTGCAGACTTTAATATGGAGCCTATTTTCTGGTCATTATAAGCCGGTTCATGGTGGAAAAGTACCAGCCGTTTTATGTGCCAGGATGCTGCAAAATCTGCAGCAAGGCTGAAAGATGAATGGCCCCAGTACTGCTTTTCTATGGCTTCTCCTAGTGTGTATTGGGCGTCAATAATAAGCAAATCGGCATTTTTAAAATAAGCTTCGTTCTCGGGGCTTCTGTCGAAATCCTTGGAGACCAATTCTGTGTCAGTAGAATAAATAGCCTTTTTGCCCTTCTCTTCTATGGCATAACTGTAACTGCCCCCGGGATGGCTCATGGCCCTGTGTTTAATTGTGACATTGCCTATTTGTATGCCAGTGCCAAGCAATTCAACAAAGTTTTTTTGGGCGGACATAGAGTCCAGGCTGATAGGAAAATAAGGCTCCTGCATTTGGCCCGAAAGGATGTTTTTTAGATCCTTGTTGGGGCTATAAAGGTTAATGGTATTCATTTTGTTAAAAGCCGGACCAAAAAAAGGAAAGCCCTGGATATGGTCCCAATGAAAATGGGAAAAAAACAAATGTATAACAGCCTGCTTTTTTTGAGCCATTATTTCTTCACCCAAATTTCGTATACCGGTACCGGCGTCAAACACAATCCTGCAGTCTTCTTCGCTTATTGCTTCCACACAAGCAGTATTTCCGCCAAGTGTGGAAAAGAGGTAGTCTGGCAGCTTAGCCAAAAATAATTCTCTGGTTTCCTGCGATTCCAGGTCAGAGACAGAAACACGCTGAATTATAGAAGAAATTTTACTGCGCAGTTTCGAAGGGGTCAGGGGTGTTGGCAAGGATCCTCTCGCGCCCCAGAAGCGTATCTTCATCCAGTGACTCCAAATTTACATCATAGGAAACAATCAGCAAGCTGTCATTGCGCCTTTTATTAACCTTTTCCAATATGGTTTTTTGTGAAATCAGTTCTCCTTTGTTTATGCCAGGGCATTCCAAAGCTTCCATGGCCCAGGAGCCAGCTGATTCAATTATGCTATTCCAGAATGGATATGTGGAACACTGTACAGGTCTGGCTTCATAAACAGAACAACCATTTGGTGACCACATAATACAGTCATAATTGCTTTTTTCCTTAAGGCTGACGGCGTAGCCAGAGCCTACATCCACCATTCTTATAAATTTATTAAAAAATTCTGCAAAATCAAGTCCCAAAAAGCTGCGCAGCCTAATAAAATCTAATGCAGACAGATAAACATAGCCAGGATCATGTCTGCAGCAGGCCGAGCACCTTTGGCATTCAAATTTGAGTCCGTTTTTATAAAAAGGAGTATCCAAAAACGTCTCCTTGAAACAAACCAAGAGCCGCCTTTAAAGGCGGCTCTTTAAATTGGAGAGAGAAGGATTTGAACCTTCGAAGGCTTAGCCAACAGATTTACAGTCTGCCCCCTTTGACCACTCGGGAATCTCTCCGTAAATTCTTTAGTTCTTCGAAGCTTAGTGGTAACTAAAATTTTGACATAAACCATACTATATATGGTATATACCCCGCCAACTCCATACTATACAAAGTATAGCACTTAAAAGCCACTAATCTTCAAGAAACTATATAAACAATCAAGCCCATACAGGGCAGAGCCATCTCCCGGAATCGAACCGAGGACCTCGAGATTACAAGTCACGCGCTCTGCCAACTGAGCTAAGATGGCTTAATTTCAAAAGGACTATACAGAATTGACAGCAACGAGTCAAGCAGGAATAAATAAAATTAGCGAAGAGCCGCAAAAAATCCGCTTTCGTCCTTACCTGAACGATCACGCAGATACACTTCTAATGACAGAGGAATATAGCTTTTTCCAAAGCCGTCAGCTGCTTCTGAACGGAAAGACAAAAGGTATCTTCCTGTATTCCTGCTCAAAATGGACTGCGGAATGGAGTTGAATCCAGCAGGTGAATTTGCATACAAAATTTGACCTCCGGACTTTGAACAAAGATACTCCAGTTCTTTTGGAGCTTTGTCTTTGCTGCCAACAACAGAATACAGGGCGATGTCGTTTTGATAAAGCAGCATGGCCAATTCTGAGATGGTGGACGCAGCGCTCATAGCTGTATTTATTTCACCGCTGCCGATATAAACGATCGCTTTTCTTTTATTGGAGCCAAACAGGGAAATAGCAGCAAGTTTTAATCCTGAATCAAAACGCCAATTTTCATCCGCTTCCGCTTTGTAAATGGCAGAAGTCATAGCTGCAATGCCGGGGGCACTAGCTGCCTGGGCTGTTTTTCCAGCTTCCAGTAGTCTTCCATTAGAGCTAGGGCCAGAAGCATTCATGATTGAAGCAACAGTTTCGTTTATAAATGCCCTGTTGGCCAGGTTTTTTCTTGAAACCTCCAGAAGGAAAATATAGTCAATATCATTTACATAATCCAAAGAACCTTCAAAAACCAATGATGATATAGAGTTGATGGATGAAAACAGGTGATTGACAGCTTTGTCTCCCTCTATGGTTTTTTCCCGGACAGTGATTCCTTCTGTAGCGTAAAAGTTAGACAGATTCAGGCCACTGATGGCCCTTCCGCGCCTGTCCCTTACCTTCAGCTCAAAACTTATTTCTGGAAAGGAGTCGGAATGTATTTTTTCTATATCAACATACAATCCGGAAAAGCGTGATTCAAAATCTGACAGATATACTATTTCTGAAGCATCAAAATCTGCAGCAACAAGTTCTCCGTTGGCATCATATGCAGCAGAAATAATGCGAGGCTTTTTTCTTTCCGAATGATACAGCTCGGTTTCGGACAGATCCGACAAGTCAATTTGAAGAATTCGGTCGCTGTCAGCTATTAACAGGTATCTGTCATCTATAATGCGCAAGCCTTCTGGTGAATGCAGGCTGGATATATCTAGTTTTTCCCGAAAATTGCCATAGAAATCAAAGATGTATATAGTTTTTCTGAACATATCAGCAACATAAATGGAGTTGTTTGCCAAAGCTATGCCTGTAGGTATTACAAATCCGTCAAAAAAGGCAGTAGAGTTGCCAAAAGAAAGCAGTCTTTTACCATCCTTGTCATACTTGACCACACGGGCAAAGCCGCTGTCTACCACATATATAAACCCGTCTTTGTCAGCTGTCAGATATTGGGGGCCAACCAAGCTTTTGGTTCCGCCGTCTGAGCCAAAATAAGACAGGATTTTACCTTCTGCTGACAGCTTAACAATTCGGTTTGATTGAAATTCGCTTAAAAATATGGTTCCGTCATCCAAAACAGTGCAGGCAAAAGGCCTGTCAAATCCGCTTGTGCCTCCATTTATGTTTTTCAAAATACGGCCGTTAGCATCTATTAAGAGCAATTCGTTGCTTCCATGCGAAACAACATACATGGATCCATTTTTGAGTGGTTCAATCCAGCTTGGCCTCAAGAAATACTTGTTTTTACCTTTTTGACCTGTAAGCTCGGTGACTCTAGCATAATGTGACGCCGGTTTTAGTCCTTCCGGGTCTTCCATGGCTCCTGCCAGCTCCAGTCGGCTGTCAACAAATGGCGAGCCATTGGCAGCTAGGGATGCTTCCCTCCAATGCCTGAAAGCAGAGTCGGACAAGCCCATTTTATAATAGGCCTTGCCCAACCAATACAATGCTAATGGGTCTCTTTCTGCAAAAGTCAAAGCCCTTTCAAATTGGGCCAAAGCTTCTCCATAGCGGTTCAGATTGTAAGCTTCTACACCGGTTCTGAAGGATTCGGCCGAAAGCGGAGGCAACTGGTTTTGCAAAAACTGTGCGTGGGAGCTGAAAACAATTATTGTTAAGCATGCCAGAACAAGCAATTTTTTCATTTGATCAACATCGCTTTCCTGTACTCTTCCAGATGATTACGGCACTCCTCGTTATTACCAAGGCGCATAGCAGCAGCATTCAGGTGTTTTCCGGCCTCTTCCAGTTTGCCCAGCTTAAAGCATGCCCAGCCGAAGGAATCCAGGTATGCCGGGTTTCCCGGGTCCTTATCCAAAGCCTTTCTGCAACAGCTGAGCGCTTTTTCCAGATCTCTGTTGTCACAGGCCAAAAGATAACCAAAGCCATTCAGGGCTGTGGGGTTTTCCGGATCCAGCTCAAGTGCGCGTTTATACCATTCCAGTCCGTCTTTTATCCTGCCCTGTTTCCATACTGTATGTCCAAGAGCTGAATAAGCAACAGCAGAAACACTTGCAGCGCCCAATAGTTTTTTTAACTCATATTCCGCCAGTCTGTAGCGGCCGGTTACGATATAAATGTAGGCCAGCACCAAGCGGCATTGTGTTTCCCTTTCTTCTTCTGCATTCTCTGTTACCATTTGTTCCAGATAAAGGAGCGCTTCATCATATTTTTTAAGCTTTGCATAACACAAGCCCAGTAGATAAGCATATTCAAGATAGTTTTCTTCTTGTATTACAGCGCTATTCAGCACTGATAAAGCTTTTTCGTATTGGCCAGCCTTGTAAAGCAGGGCAGCAGAATTCAAGGCCTCTTCAGGCGGGGAATTCATGTTTTTCAGGAGCCTCCATTTTTACCGGGTGCCAAAAAACAGGGGTGAGCCATTACTTTAGTAATAGCTGCCATGCCTTTGCTAACCAGGTCCTCATCACTGCCTTCGTCCTTATGGGTTTCCACCTGCCCATCCATGAAAAAACAGTACGAATAATTGTCAGGACCGTCAAAAAACTTTAGAGTATCTTTATAAACACGTTTGCTAGGATGCCCTTCTCCAATTTCATACTCATGATCTTCCGGAGCATCAGGTGCATTGATGTTGATAAATACTTCAGGTGACCAATATGACAGGAAAAAATCCAGTTTGTCTGCTATCAACCTGGCCAAAGCTTTGTAGCGGAAAGGTTTGTTGTAGGTGGCGAGCGATACAGCTATGCCGGGTATTCCAATCAAAGTGGCCTGTCTGGCAGCCGCGGCAGTTCCAGAATAAACCAGATCGGTTCCCAGGTTGGGCCCTCTGTTGATTCCGGATATGACTATATCCGGTTTGAAGGAAGTGACCCCGTGGGCAGCCAGAATTACACAATCAGCAGGAGTGCCAGAGCATGTATAATGCATATCATCCAGTTTTTTAACTTTGAGCGGTTGCCTCAAGGACATGGAATGACTCATGCCAGAGCGTTCCGAATCCGGGGCCAGTACACATATGTCATGTTTTTTGCCAATAGAATCAACGAGCGCTTTCAAGCCGTCGCTGTCATATCCGTCATCATTGGTTAATAAAATTTTCAATACTATCTCCAAAATATCATTGGCGCATAATGTCCAAAATCATTTAGGAAACCTCTAAAAACTTCAGTTTTGAGAGGTCTACATATAAAAACAATGCGTTTTCGATCAAAAACGCAAGGGAAGCTTAAAAAAACCAGGGTTTTTAAAAACCACAAGGTTTTTAGAGCTTCCCAATATGCTTTTTAAACAAAGAATCATGCTTTCAGGATACAATCATACCAGTTCCAATTGATATTTCCAATATGCCAGGTTTAAAGCCAAAAATTCGCTCATACTCATCAAGACGGTTTTTATATTCTTCCATGGCCTCTTCTTTTGCAAGGCTGAGAGTACATCCTCCAAATCCTCTGCCAATCATTCTGCAGGCCCTTATGCCATTGATTTCTGTAGCCCTTTTTACCAGCCAGTCTATTTCCGGACAGGAAATTTCATAAGTATTCCTAAGCCCGGTTTGAGATTTGTTCAGAATTTTGGAAAAAAGTCCAATATCCTTATGCAAAAGTGCTTCTTTTGCCTCTTCAACCCTTATAAGCTCTTCAACCATAAAAAGGCAATGCCTGCGAATACGTTCGGGAATTTGGCCCATAAACTCATCAATTTCTTCTGTAGAGTAATCACGAAAAGACTTTTGATTATTACCGCTCATCATGCTTAGGCCCAAATTGCAGTCGTTTATCCTTTGGATCAACTCTGCTTCAATTGGAAGCCGAGGTACTTTAGAGTCAGTAAGAATAAGTTTTGTATTCATCAAAGAAGATGCCAGCAATTCATAAGTCTTTTTTTTTGCATCAACAAAGATAAGTTTGTTTTCAGCCATGGCTAAAGTAGGAAGGTAGATAGATGTATCACTAAGCTTTTCAAAATAATTACTGTCGGATTGCACTATTGCCTGAGCCAGCTCCAAAGGGCCAAGGTTCAAGCCAGTCATCAAAGAAACAGCTTTTGCAGATGAACATTGTAAAGCGACGGCAGATCCGAGCCCAAGGTTTTGGGGAATATCGCCACTGACTGTAATATTATATCCCTTACCTCCTTCATTGCTAAATGCCGATATTGAAGCTTTAATATAATTTGCCCATCTATCTTCTCTTTTATATTTCAAGCTGGATAGGTTGGTTCTCTTCCTTTCATTATAATTTGTGGCGTAAAACCTTATTGAATTGTCTTTACGGCTGGAGATGGCAAAAAAAATGCGTCTGTCAAGTGGAAATGCTATTAACATTCCATTATTGAACAAAGTATGTTCACCCAAAACGCGGACGCTGCCCGGAGCAGAAACAATAAATTCTGGTCTTGAGTCATATTCAGCCCTGTGAAGTTCAGCGACAGACTGATCGTCCATGTTAGTTTTCATAATGATGCTGCAATCATACTCCAAAATTTAAGTATCATCAATGAAAACTTTATATAGTTCCTTGAACCTTAGTGATAAATATAATTTTGTCAAAACCCATACTCCTTATTGTATATGCTTAGTCAGCTTCATACTACATAAAGTACCGAATAGGAAAACCACTAAAATTCAGGGAACTACCCAGGAACTGCAAGCAGCGTTCACTTTTACTGCGTATACAAGGGCAAGGAGGATAAGGATATGAACCCACCTTTTTGCCCAAACCCAAACTGCT
>JAKPMS010000056.1 GCA_029548805.1 Spirochaetota bacterium
TTGCCAAAACTCATTCTGTCCGGAGAAACCCCCAGTCTTAGCAGTTGGTCCAGTTCAAAGCGTGTGGCCACATCAAAAGATGAACCCAGCTCGTTCAACAGGGATACAACAGCATCGTCGGGGTTGGCTTTTACTGCATAATAAACCTTGGCATAGGGCATATTTTCCCGCAATTCTTCGTACTTGGAGCGGACAACATCCAGATCCAGAATAAGGCAAGGGGTTTCCTTGTCTTTTGCAAAGTTCTTTATCCGCTCAAAACGCTCCCGGCTCATATAATCCTCAAGCGGGAACTCGTACTCTTCTTTCATCTCTCCTACCTCTGTTTTAGGCGTAATGGCCATGCAAAAAGCGCTGGCAAAATGAAAGATAGGTTTATTGCCAAGTCTTTGTCAATGCAGTAAAAAGGCGGCTTTTTATGTTTTTCCTTTGATTGACCAAAAATGGGGCTTGCCGTATTATTAAAACAACAATATGGCCTTAGTTACAAGTCAGCAACTGACCAGGTATTATAATACATATAAATCCATCTCTGTTACCTATACCAAGGAAATAGTCAAAGCCATAGGACTGCAGGTGCAAAATGTATTTTTAAAATGCCTTGGCGAACAATGGCCTTGTGTCCTTTATTCCAGTTCTTTTGAATCGGCCAAGATTTTGGCACCAAACCGCCCTGTTTTGCTGGAAAAAATTGCCAAGGCAAACAACCTTATAAGTATCAGGCTGGCTTTCAAGCTTTCAGAAAACAGCGAACCGGTCATGTTTTTTATTTCGGGCAGGGCAAGCGGGTTTTCTCCTTATACCCAGTCCGATGGAACCTTGCATTTTATAAACATGCAGTTTACCCAAAGGCCCCCAGATGATTTTGTGGAAATTTTGGGACGCATGCTTGAAGCCAATGTAAATTCAAAAAGACGGGCAGATGAGCGTATCCTTATTACTCCCGACGTTATGAGGCGAATTTCCCTAGCTCAAAAAGAAACCACAATTCTGGTAGAAGCCGTCCCCAGAAGATGCATAGTCAGGGACCTGTCTTTTACCGGTGCAAAAGTTATTATTGTGGGTATAGCCAAATTTCTTATCGGCAAAAGGGTTACCCTTAAACTGGACATGGAAGATCCCAGGGAAACCCTAGCCATTGAAGGCAAGCTTGTCAGATACGAAAATGTGGAAAACAGAAAGGATCTGGCAGCCATAGCCATCAATTTTGATGAAGACAAGGTGCCCATGTCCTATAAAATGCATATAAACGATTATATTGGACAGAAGAAGGGGCCTGATGAAGCAGCTGATGCCAACAAGGAAGGACCTGCTCCATCAACAGGATCCTGAGCTTGGATATTTTCCCCTTTATGTTTGGGCTTTGGAGTCAAATATGAAAGAAAACGAAAACGCCGAGCTGCCTGGAAACATAGTATTTATCAAGATACCTGAAACCATGGCCAGGCCCATAGGAAGCTTTGAAGTGGATCCTTCAATTTTGATACCTGTGGAGCTTGGTACAAAAGGAGAAGACCTGTCCTCCTTTGGCTGGGAAATGATTTTGGCGGGCATGTTAAGGCTTTTGGCTTTTCTTCCAGAGCATAAAGATGCCGATTACTACAGGCGTTTTGTCCAAGCTGTAAAGCCCGATATTTTTACGGAACTTTCAGAAACAGCCATAGTCAATGCCCACAACAAGGAATACGGAATAGCAGAGGAAATTTTTATGGCTTTGTCCGGACTGGCTCCCGATGCACCGGAACCCCTGCTCAATTTGGCCATTTTGTACGAAGACAAGGCCGATGCCATGGAAAAAACCGGACAAGATGACAAGGCAGAAGAGCTGGACAGCAAGGCTTTTGGCCTGTACAAAAAACTGTTTTCCATGGCGCCTTCCTATCCGGATGCATATTTTAATGCTGCCTTTTTTTATCTTAAAAAGCATTCCTACGAGCAGGCACTGCGCTGTTTAGAAAAATATGTTGACCTGGGAGAAGACGACAAAAAGCTTGCCAAGGCCAGGGAGCTGGCAGGCACGCTCAAAACCCGGGCTTCTGCCGATTCGGTTTTCAAGGAAGCATACGACTTTATAAAAATGGGCAGGGAAGAAGAAGGCATTAACAGGATTAAAGAATTTTTGGCTTGCAACAAGGATGTATGGAACGGCTGGTTTCTTCTTGGCTGGGCTTCCAGACGGCTTGGCCGCTGGGAGGATGGCCGCAAAGCGTTTCTAGAAGCCATAAAGCTGGGCGGCGACGGGGTGGATACGCTAAACGAGCTGGCTATATGTGAAATGGAACTTAATCTTCTGCCGGAAAGCAGAAAGCATCTAGAAAAAGCTCTTTATAAAGAGCCGGAAAACATCAAAATTATATCCAATCTTGGAGTTATTGCAAAAAAAC
>JAKPMS010000121.1 GCA_029548805.1 Spirochaetota bacterium
CTTCCGAACGTATACGGTCCCAGGGTATCAGCATGGCCAGGGCGCGTCTTATACGGGCGTCGTTCCATGGCTTTATGGAGCTGTTCCAGAAGTAATAAGCGGTTGCAAACATGGGGGCATACTGGATGTCGTTGCTGTTGGCTATTTTATCCAGATCTCCGGAATCCATCAGCCAATGAATGCCGCCCTGGTTGTACAGCCTGGTATTTTCTTCCTCGTCATCCATAAACAGGAAGCGTATATGCTCTATACTTACAGAAGACTTATCCCAGTAATAGGGGTTTTTGTCCAACAACAATGAATCTTCGTCAACAGAAGAGATAATATACGGGCCGTTGACAACAAGTCCGTAAGCTGCCCAGTCCTGCTTGTACAGCATGGAAGAGTGAAGCACCACAAAGGCACTATGGCACAGCAGCTTGGTAAAATAGGGGGCAGGGTTTTCCAGTTCCACAAGCAGGGTATTGGCATCCTTTGCCTTTATTCCAAGCTGCTGCCGGTCAGTTTTTCCTGCCCTGTAATCCTTTGCCCCTTTTATTATATCAAAAAAAACCGCATACTCGGCTTCTGTTTTAGGGTCCAGCAGATAAGTCCAGGATGCTACAAAATCATCCGCCGTAATGGCGGAACCGTCGGACCATTTTGCGTTTTTTCTTATGCTGAAGGTCCAGGAAAGGCCATCTTTCGACTTTGTATATGACTCGGCAAGGGCCGGTACCGGATCGAGGGTGGACGGGTCATAGCTGAACAGCCCTTCATAAAGGCCGGTATGCAGCTGCATTTCATGGGCATAAATGGAATGGTATGGGTTAAGGCTGAAGCTGCTTGTACCAAAACCTATGACAAATTCCTTGCCGGTATCGGAGTAAGCGGGCAAGCTGCACAACATAAAACACAAAAAAGCTAAAACTGCTGCTTTTTTTGCTTTCATCATAAAAATCCTTCCAAAAAAGGGGCAAAAAGGGCTGTTAAACTTGGGGTTTACGAGTTGCCAGTAATACCCAAGCGCTTCATCTGCTCTTCTTCTTCTTTCTGTGCAATATACTCGTAGCGTTTCTGGTTTGCCTTTATTATTGCATTTTTTAAGGAGCCGGTTTCTATTTTAATGCTGCGTACCTTGCCTTTGAATTCCGGGTCCCGGATACTGGTCATAAAAAATTCTTCCAGTGCTGCCAGCTTTTTGTGATAAGCCTGAAAATCTTCTATGCTTTTGGCCAAAAATTTGTACAAATTGTCTTCTGTGGATGCTTCAAGACGCTTGAATGCTTGGCTGTTTCTGGAAACCATGGCGGCCAGGCTTTGGGCCTTTTTGCCGGCATCGCTGCAAAACTCGCTAAAGTTTATGCTTTCATTTTTTCTTGTGGCGCTGACGGGGTCCATATAGTCCACTTCATGGATAATGGCCTCGTTTTTCTTGCCAAACATTTCCTTAAAGGCACGTTTAACCTTTGCAAGAAAGGAGGTATCCATGGATTCAAGAATATTCTGGTTTTCCATCAACTTTCTTACTGCATCTTCCAGTTGAAGGCCGACTCCGATTATGATCCTGGAGCCGTCAATAAGTATATTTTTATAATTGCTTACAACAGTTTTGTCTTTTTCCTTGTCTTTTGCCACTTCAAGCCGCTTGATAACATCATCTCTGAGTTTCTCTCCCTGGGAGCTGTAGTCTTCTTTTAAAATTTCTAT
Source organism: Spirochaetota bacterium (assembly GCA_029548805.1). Taxonomy (GTDB): domain Bacteria; phylum Spirochaetota; class Spirochaetia; order Treponematales; family UBA12059; genus SZUA-370. The sequence continues at coordinate 1,690 of JAKPMS010000121.1, forward strand.
AGCCAAATCCGGATAGAAAGGCCTGTCTCCAGCCAGCTCGGCATACTTTTGCCTTATTTTTTTTATTATATCTTCCTGGTGGGCATATACCTGCTCATTTCTTAGTTGCATGCCGTTTACAATAAGTGTCCTTAGCTCCATTTTGTACTGCTCTTTATGTACAAAGGTAAGCTCCTTAAGGACCTGAAAAATTTTTCGGCTGGTTTTGTCCAGCTGAAAAAGCCCTTCGTTAATTATGCCAATAGATATAGAGTCGCTGCCTTTTTTTACCAGCTGTACAATTTGTGCAAAATACTTGGTATTTATATGGGTACTGTTTTCGCTGAATTCGGTAAAGTTGAAATATTTTGTAAGGGCTATAAGGCGTTTAATGCGCCCCAGGGTCAGAAACTCCACACTGAACTGGTAATAATTATTCAGAAAATCCATGTAGGATTCATACTGTGACAATCTTATGCTTATTTTTTCGTTTTTTTCGCTTTCTGCAAACGGGCTTTCTGAAGGGGTTTCCACTTCCGAAATTTTCATTTCATATTTGTATGGATCTTCGCTTATAAGGCCCTTTTTTAACAGGACATTAAAAATGGACTGAAAAGACAATTGAAATAACTTGAAATCGTCCTTCAGCTTTTTTAGGCCATCCATGTCCAGATTATCTGTTTTGGATTTGATGGCAGCCTCTATCCTGTTTGTGTATGCAGTACAGTCTTCCATGACTATGTTAGTATGCGGCAAAAATGGACTCAAGGCAATAGTATGATGTAAAAATTGCAAGCAGCAACGCTTTGCGCTGCGTACTGTGTGCATGACCAATAAAAATGCATTTATGGCTTTTGCGGCTTTTTTTATGGTTTCTGCTTGCTCCAGGCATTCAAACGGCCTGAACACCATGTTGGCAGAGCTGTACATGCCGCCGTTTCCGGAAGCCTGGGCTTCTGCAGAAAAATGGGAGCTAAGCTGGCAAACAGCTCCAGGCAAAGTCGGGGCCGGTTCCGGGTCCGGCCCAGAAAAACACGGCTCAGTTTATCTGTTGCCGGGAGACAGTTTTGCGGCGGAGCTGGACAGAAGGAAGGAGACCATGTTTTTTGCAAAGGCCTGTTTTGGCAGCTTTCGTACTCTGCCCTATGGCCTGGCCTGGCCCCAGGCCTGCTACGGCTGCTCCTTTTTGGAGCCGGGGCCGGAAGGGGGCTATGCCGCAACAATAGCTTCCTGTTTGCACAATGCCTTTTTGCCGCAAAGCCCCATAGACCTGGTCAGGCTGGGAGCGGAAGCCGGGGTAAGGATGGATGACCCCTGGGATATACAGCCATCCTTTCTGGCATCGGTCGTTATCAGCCGGCGTTTCAGGGCAGACTATCTTAAAAACCCCAAAAAGGAGCAGCTTTGTCTTACCGGCCTGCCCATAGAAGATGCTGTTGTACTGCACCCAGACAGCCCCTGGGCCAAGCCTGTATACGTACAAAACTGCAGCGCCATAGTGGAAATTGTTCCGGAAATACTAAGGTCCTGGTGCAATAATCAATACGAACTTAGGGTTTTTTTGACTAGCCAGGGAGAAGCCTTGTGGACAGTCAGAAAAGGTTTTTAAAAAGGCCAAGCAGCCACAGTCAGGCTTGCAGCGCTTTTGGCACGGTGCTAAGCTAAAGCAAATGAACAACAAGTTTACTTTTGTAAAAGCCCCTGATGAAAGGCTGTCCAGCTGTCTGGTATGCATGGTTTGTGCCGACATTGATAAGCCAGAAAAATCCCCGCCGGAACTTGAAAAAATGCTTATGGCTCTTGTCCAGCGACGGGCTGCCGAGCTTTTTCCGCCTGCAGAACTAAAAGAGGCAGTAAGAGCCATGCTGCGCGCCGGTGGTTTTAAGCCTGCAGGAAGACAGAAGCCTGCCAGTGAGTACCTTGCCCAGGCCGCCAGGGAAGGGCGCTTCCCACTGATAAATGGTCCCGTGGATTGCAACAACTTGCTGTCGCTGGAAAGCGGCTTGCCAATCAGCCTGCTGGACAGCTCCGGCTTGCATGCCGGGGCTGTACTAAGAATTTGCATAGAGGGTGAATCCTATGTTTTTAACCAGTCCGGGCAGGAAATGGACCTTAACGGACTTTTGTGTATATGCAATGCCGAAGGCAGGCCCCTTGGCAACCCGGTAAAGGATTCCATGGCTGCCAAGCTGACAGAAAGCTCCAAAGAAGCAGCTGGTTTTATTTTTGCGCCCAGAGCCATATACAATGCGGACAGCCTGCGTTTGCTTGGGGAGCGTTTTGCTATGTTGCTGGAAAGCTATTGCGGGGCCAGAAATTCCAGGGTAGAAGCTGTAATTTAGCCAGTATATTTGCCCAACTCCTCTTCTATAAATTCTAGCCGCTTCTTAAGGTTTTCTATGCTGCGTTCAATACGGCTTTTTTCCTTGTCCAGCCTGGCTTTGGGGTCATTTTCCGGTTGCTGTGGCTTGATCAAGGCTTTTACGCTTTCCTGGCTTTTTCCAGCTTTAAAAGCCTCTATTGCATAGTTGCGGGTATCCGGGTTTTTAATGCCGGACACAAGCTTCATGCCATCCCAGCCCAGTTCGGCTGGAAGCTCCAATTCATAAGCTTTTATAGCGCTGGCAGCGCTGTTCCTAGGTATGGCCAAGACGCGGTCAAGATAGTCTTCAAAGCGCACAAAGTTTTTTTTGCACAGTTCCCTTGCATGGGCTATCAGTTTGCCAAGCTCCAGCATAACTTTGCCGTTTTCTGGCATCAAGTCCCTTATTTTGCCGCTCAAGGCAACAAATTCGGGGTCTTTGTCAAAGCAATTCCTGTAAATTCCTAGTTTTTCAGCCTTGTCCAGCAGTTCATGAAAAATGCTCCAGAATTCGTTTGTATGAGACCGGGAGCCGGGTACAAAAGCCCGTCTTTCGCAATGCAGATGATGCGCAAATTCATGTATGGCCGTGTATAATAGCTGGCCTTCTGTCTCAAAGTTTTTATTGTGGATTATAATTTCCCTGCTAAGGGGCTTGTAAAGGCCGTTTACAACAGAGCTCTTTTTGCCGCTTAATATCACGGAAAAATCGTTTTGTGCTTGCTCCAGCCCCAAAAGCAGTTCTTTTAGCTGATCCTGATTCATATAAAGCCCCCAATACCCAGCAATTTACAATGCAGGCAGCAGGCTTTACCAGCCCTATTTAAGGGCTCTTTCCAGTTCGGATGTATTAAAACCTATTATGATTCTGCCGTTGATGTCTGTTACCGGCACTCCCATCTGGCCGGATTTCCTAAGCATTTCTTCTGCCCTTCTTGGGTCATTGGCCACATTATAATCGTCAAAGCGGACATTTCTGGCTTTTAGCCAGTCTTTTACCATTCTGCAGTAGGAACAGCTTGGAGTGGAATATACCGAGATAGCCATAAGCCCTCCTTTTCTATATATGAAAAAACTAATATACAAAATAAAAAAAAAGCTTTATGCAGGTCAAGCGTTATTCAAATTGGCTGCGTAAGAACAGGCATGAGCATATATTTTGAACCTGCCTTTGGCAGAAAACTTTGCAAGCTTATGGTTTTAACTGTTTGCCTTTTTGCCGGCCAAAAGCTTTGGGCAATACCCCAAAAAAGCTTGCCTGGCAAACCCAAGCAAGAAGTCAAAATCAGGGCAGACAGTAAAAAAGGAATAAGCCTGCAGTACAGCTTAAAAAAAGAAGACAGCGAGCTGCGCATGGAATGGGAGCTGCCTCCGGGTCTGGATATTAAAAAATTGGGACCGCTGCCATTTACCATATCGTTGACTTCTCCATACCTTAGGGCCGGCTATGCGGAGGCTTCCGGGCTGAACAGCTTTTTGTATAACCCCGGGCTGCTTGCCCCAATGCTTTTAAAAAGGGACAAGGCTCCCCTGGAGGCATCCGGCTTAAGCTATGCCAGGCTTTTTGGCTTTGCCATGGGCAAGGATGCCGGCCTCTTTGCCCATGTGGCTGCCAAGCCCGGAAAGGAGCTTGAGGCCGACCATCCCGCTTTTGGCCTTTGGTATGGCCCGGGCAGCTTTCCTATGGCTTTTGCCATTGTTTTTTCCAGGCAGCCGGGCAAGGCGGGCGGCCCTGGCTGGTACGAGCTGCCCATAGCTCCTTCCAGTCATATACATGGCGCAAGCTCCATACGCTGCGGCAAAGACAGGCTTTGGCAGGCAGCTCTGGCCGGAGCTTTTTGTTATTCAGCCCCGAATCAGGATTTGGGCAACGCGGGTGCCATAAAGGCTGTGGATTTTGTGGATGGCTGGGCTAGCAGGGGAGAGCTTAAAATAAATGCGGGCAGCTTCAAGCTGGATGGCATGTTGGCCGCAAGCAGCAATTTTTGGTCCGGGCTGGGGGCTAAAAGTTCAGAAGCTTTAAAATTTGACAGCGAATTAAGCTGTGTAGGCAAGGGCATAAGCTGGAATTTGGGCTACAGATACGAAATGAAAAACCAAAACAATTTTGCGCCTGATTATTTTGAGCTGCTGACAGGTTTATCAGAAGAAGAAGATGATGAATACAAGCTGGATAAAAACAGCTTAAAAGCCGGCTTTGCAATAAAATCCGGCTTTGGCAGCTTTCGGACCTCATCCGTTTTAAGCCTGGCAAACAGGCAATGGGCCAGCAGTCTGGACTGTGTATTAAAACCTGCGTTTTTGCCTTTTATGACCATGTCCACTTCATGGAAAACATGCGACTTTGCTTCCAAACGCTTTGACAGCTTTATGGAACTGTCCTTTTTTAACAAACCCCGGCTTTCTTCGGAGCTGGGCCTATCATTTTTGCCCGAAGGCAGCTTCTACAAATACTCGCTTTTGTGTGACTGGCAGGAGAAGGATTTTTCTATAGGAGCTTCTATAAGCAGCGACGGCTGGCAGAAAGTCCATACAGACAAAGATCCAAAAGGCGTTCTGCTGTCCGCACCCAAATTGGCTGTTTGGGCCAAGTTCAAGATGTAATTATGACAGATTTTAATTTTATGGGGTTTTTACTTTACCGCGGGGACATATTAAGCTAATCTCAATATGTATATTTTTTAAAAAATGCTTGTCTTTACAGTTTTAATAATGGCTTGGGAGGAGTTCTATGAAGCTTGAGCTGGACAGAAGCGCTTTTATAGCGATTGATGTTCAAAATGATTTTTGCCCTGGCGGTGCTCTGGCCGTAAAGGACGGAGCTGACATTATTCCGCTGGTAAACAAACTTTCTGCCTTTTTCAAATACAGCATAGCCACGCAGGATTGGCACCCACAGACCCATGTATCCTTTGCTTCTTCGCATCTGGGGGCCAATGCCTATTCTTCAATAATTATAAACGGACAGGAAAACGTGGTTTGGCCCGACCACTGTGTGCAAGGCAGCAGGGGTGCGGATTTTCATCCATCTTTGCGCATGGAGCCGTACAGGCTTGTCATAAGAAAGGGCACCAGACCGGAACTGGACAGCTATTCCGCATTTTATGAAAACGACGGAAAAACCGCCACCGGGCTGGACGGCTATCTTAAAGGCCTGGGCATAAACACTGTAGTTTTGGCCGGCTTGGCTTTTGACTACTGTGTGTTTTTTAGTGCAAGGGATGCCGCCCGCCTTGGTTACAAAACCATGGTGGTGGAGGACGCTTCAAAGCCAGTGGGCTCTCCTCCCGGCTCCGTGGAAGAGGCTGTCAAAGATATGCAATCAAGGGCTGTGGCCATAATAAAATCCGGAGACATACTAAGTTGAAAAACAGCGCGTTATTTACAGATTATTACGAATTGACCATGGCCCAGGGCTACTGGAAGCATGGCATGGATGCCAAAGCGGTGTTTGACATGTTCTTTAGAAGGCAGCCTTTTAAAGGCGGCTATTCCGTATTTGCTGGCCTTGACCCGCTTATAGATTCACTGGAAGGCTTCAGTTTTTCTTCCGAAGACCTGGCATGGCTGGAAAGCCAGGCCTGTTTTGAACCCGCCTTTTTGCGCTTTCTTGAAAATTTCAAGTTTAGCGGAGACATTTATGCCATAGAAGAGGGCGAGCTGGTATTTCCGCAAGAGCCGCTTTTAAGGGTGCATGCCAACCTGATTGAAGCGCAGATTGTGGAAGGGCTTATACTTAACATGCTCAACTTCCAGAGCCTTATTGCAACCAAAAGCGCCAGGGTAAGCATGGCAGCCAGGGGTAAAAAGCTTATGGAATTTGGCTTAAGGCGGGCACAGGGCCAAAACGGGGCCATGGCTGCTTCCCGGGCTTCTTTTATTGGCGGCGCAGCAGGCACTTCAAATGCCCTGGCTGCAAGGCAGCTTGGCATACCGGCCATGGGCACCATGGCCCATAGCTGGGTCATGGCTTTTGATTCCGAGCTCGAAGCCTTCAATGCCTATGCGGATCTGTATCCTTCAAACACAACCCTGCTTATAGACACTTATGATACCCTGGAGTCCGGTCTGCCCAATGCAATAGCCGCAGGCAAGCGCCTTGCAGCCAGGGGCTGCAACTTTGGCGTAAGGCTGGACTCCGGGGACATAGACTATCTGTCCAGGAAGGTGCGCTCTGCCCTGGATAAAGCCGGGCTGGAAAAGGCATTTATTGTTGTTTCCAACGAGCTGGACGAGTACATTGTGGAACGCCTGGTATCGGAAGGCGCTCCGGTGGATGTATGGGGGGTGGGAACCCATCTTGTTACAGGAGGTGAGGAGTCCGCTTTTACCGGGGTATACAAGCTGGCGGCTGTGGAGCGCAACGGAAGCTATCAGTCGGTCATGAAACTGTCGGACAACCCGGAAAAAGCCACCAACCCGGGCATAAAGGAACTTTACAGGTTTTTTGATTCATCCGGAGCTGCCATAGCCGACTATATGGCTCTGGAAGAAGAAGTGCCGGAAAAGGGCAAGCCCATTATATTGTATCATCCGTCTCTGGATATGCGCCGCTTTAGGCTGAACCCAGAAGGAGATATAAAAAAACTGTTGGGCAAGGTAATGGAAGGCGGCAAGCGTATTGCCAGCGCCAAATCCATGAACGATATCCAGAACAAACGCATTGAATCTGCAAAAGCCTTTGACCATACATATTTGCGCTTTTTAAATCCGCACATATACAAGGTGTCCATCAGCCAGGGGCTAAGAGACATGAAGGCTGATTTTGTGGAACGCTTCAGAGGCAACAATTCCATTTGAGCTGCGAGGGGCTAGGCCGTGGACAGTGTACTGGCCTGTCTCTCTGTAAATAAAGTTTAAAAAGACAAAGGAAGCCAGAATGGGCAACGAAATGCTTAAACCTTTTTTTGAATCGGTTCCTGCAGTGTTCTTTCAGATGTTCGGGCTGGAAGTAAAAAATGCCAAACCCGCAGTGGTGCATGGCAATGAAAGCCATAATTGGGAAGTATCAGGCTTGTTGGGAATTACCGGGAGCAACCAAGGAATAATAGCCTTGCGTTTTGCACGCAACACCGTGGATGAACTGTTAAAGGCGTCCGGGGTGGAGTCATCTGATGAACAGGACAGGCTGGCAATGGCTTCTTCCCTTGTGGCAGAAACAGCCAATATAATTGCCGGAAATGCCATTGCAGCTTTCAGCGACAAAGACCTGGACATTGCTCCGCCTGTTGTTGTCAAAGGTGTAAACCACGAAATAAGCTGGCCAAAAATAGCCCCCGTTCTGGCGGCTGTATACTCTTCAGCTTACGGCACTTTTGAACTGGCTGTATGTTTTGACACAAAAAGCTAGGGGCAAGGCCGTTTTTATTTTATGGTATCCAGTCTTTTGCAGCCAGGCCCGCTAACAAGGCTTTTGCCTCCGCTTTGCGGAACAATCCGGATTTGGGTTCCTATTCTTTCTTTAAGCGCTGGCACATGGGAAATCACTCCTATAAGCTTGCCGTCCTGTTGCAGGCTGGCAAGGCTTTCCAGGGCGGTATCCAGAACCTCGTCATCTAGGCTGCCAAAGCCTTCATCCAGAAAAAGGGAGTCTACCCGGACCTTCCTGCTGGCCATGCGTGACAAGCCAAGGGCCAGGGCAAGGCTTACTATAAAGCTTTCGCCGCCGGACAGGTTTTTTGTGGAACGTATTTCTCCTGCCTGGTAATTGTCCATGACCTTGAGCTCAAGCGGTAGCTCCGGGTCCAGTACTAGCAGATAGCGCTCGCTCATTTTTTGCAATTGCCGGTTGGCTTGGTCCACCATAAGTTCAAAGCTTAAGCCCTGGGCAAAGTTGCGGTACTTCTTGCCGTCAGCAGAGCCAATAAGCTCATGCAGGGCCTGCCAACGCCTGTATAGCGTTTTTTGCGCTTCCAGTTCAGACTGCCTTTCCCTGACCTGCCCTTTTGCGTTTTTGTTCTCTGTCAGCTTGTAGTTTAGAGCGGCTATGTCAGCCCGCAATTCTTTTAGGCTTTGTTCCTGGTTTGCAAATAGTTCTTCCAGCTCTGCCAAAGGCTGGTCTGCAAGCATTTTTGCCTGTTCTACGGCAAGCTGCGCCTTTTTGTCTACAAGTCTGGCTTTAAGCATAGTTTGGCGCTCCAACAGCTGCCTTTTTTTTGATTCAAGCACGGCCCTTTGTCCGGGATCCAGTCTTGCTATAAGGAATTGTTCCTCATTGGCAAAGCCCGATTTTTCCAGCTCTGCCAAGAAACTTGCGTTTAAAAGTTCCAGTTCCGCTTTACGCCCATCCATCTGGGCTTTAAGCAGCTCGATGCCGGCTTTTGCATTGTTTAGGCTGTTTTGCTGCTTCTTTAAAAGCTCCGCCTGATCCTGTTCTGCCTTTTCAGCATCCAGCACGGACTTGTTAAGACTGTCTTCTTCTTTTTTAGTGTCCTTGTCTCCAAAAAGCCCGGCTCTTTCTTTTTTGCATGCAAAATGCTCTGCGCGGGTTTTTTCCAGCTCTGTTTGCCTTTGTTTAAGCTCCTCACCCTGGCTTAGGATGACAGCTTCCATGCTTTTTATGCTGCTGTTTATAGCGGCAAGCTCTTTTTCTGTTTCCAGCCTTGCATTGCTTTCTGACTGCCATTTGTCCAGTCTGGTTTTAAGCTCTTGCTGCATGGAGCTGATGTCGCATTCCGGGCTGTAAGCCATGCCCAGGGGCTCAAGCTTGCCAAGAACATCCTGCCACAAGCCGGAAAAGGCTTTTTCCAGCTCTGCAAGACTGCCCAGCAAATCGGAATGGTTTTTTTTTGCAGCTTCCAGCCTGTTGTCAGCCTCCATTTCCTGCTTTTCTGCAGTGCTAAGATTGCTTTGTTCCAGCTTTAAGCTTTCTTCGTGGCTTTTTATGTCAGCTTCCAGCTTGTCTGCCTGACTGATAAGGCTTGCCAGTACTGTAATCCTCTTTTCTGTTTTGTCTGGCAGCGGAATGTTCCCGCTTGCGTATGGGTGTTCTGTAGCGCCGCAAAGGGGGCAGGCTTTGCCGTCTTCCAGCTTGCTCCTGTGCTCCGACAAGCTGGCTATAACAGCATGCAAAGCCAGCTCCCTAAGGAGTCCGTCTTTTTCATTGCGGTATTCGCTTAAAGCCCGCCCGTTCAAAAGCAGCCCAATTTTTTCTTTGCATTGCGCCAGCAGGCTTAAAACTTCTTCCTTGGCAGCCTTCTGAAAGGCTGCCTGTTTTTGTTTTTGTAATAGGGCATCTTGTGCCTGGCTTAGCTCAGCTGCTGCTGTTTTTAATTTGTTATTATTTTGTTGCACTTCTTTTTGCAAGGCAAGGAGGCTGCTCAATTGCAGCTCCATTCCTGTAAAAGCGCCTGTAAGCCATTCGTCTGCGGCATGCTTTTCAAGGTAGGAGCCAATTGCATCCAGCTTTTCCTTAAGCTCCGACTTTTTTTTCTGCTCATGGACGAGGCTTGCTTTTTCTGTCAGGATTCTTTCGTCAGCTTTTTGGCAAGCATTTTCCTGCTCCGCAATTTGCTCTTTCTGCCCTGCAAGCTTTTGGTCCAGAAGACTTGTCTGCCGGATAACTGGCAGGCTGTCTTCAAGCATCTTTTTGGCTTCCTGTTTATGTTTGGCTGCCTTTTCTTGCTCTGCTGCCAGCAGCTTAAAATAAGCTTCCAGGTCAGGCAATTCTTCTTCCTTGCTTTGCAAAGCTTTTGTATCGGCAGCCTGCTGCCTGCGTATAGTAACAAGGGCGGCATGCGGGCCATCCAGCCCGGCAGCCAATAAAGCCAGGTCCAGTTTATTCTGATCGCTTTTAAAAGCATCCATGTCTGCATCAATGGCTGCAGATTCGGCATCCATGCCAAGCAGTTCGGCTTTAAGCCCGGCCAACAAAGCATGCCACTGAATGGCCTTGCTTGTGTTTTCCATCTGCAAAGCCAATTGGGCCTCTTTTTGCATTTTTAGGCCGAGTCCGCTTTCCGCTTCTTTTTCCTGTTCCGGCTCAAGAATAATTATACCGGCTATCTGTTCTTCCATGCGTTCCAGCTTGCCGCGTTCCTGGCGCAACTGTTCATGAACTCTTACAGAAATTTGGCTGTAAATATCGGTGCCTGTTATCTGCTCCAGTATTGGAGCTCTTTCTGCGGGGGCAGCCTGCAGAAAAACCGCAAAATCGCCCTGGGCAAGCAGCATGGAACGGGTAAAGCGTTCAAAATTCATGCCGCATACAGCCTCTATTTTTTCTGCAACGCTGGTGATTTTGGATTCCAGGATTTCTCCGGTATCCGCATCGGAAATTTCATGTCTGGCTTGCTGCAGCTCTCCGTCAGCTTTTCTGCGGGCACGATGCTGGCTCCAGTGGCAGCGGAAGCGGCCTCCGGCTGTTTCAAAAACCAGCTCTGCAAAGCATTCGGCTGTATGCCGGGACATTATTTCGTTGCTGCTGCTTGTTATTTTGCCAAGGCGGGGAGTGCTGCCGTAAAGGGCAAGGCAGATGGCGTCCAGTATGGTGCTTTTTCCGGAGCCAGTTGGACCGGTTATGGCAAAAATGCCGCTGGACATAAAGTCCGGATGCTCAAGGTCGATTTGCCATTCCCCCGCAATGGAGTTAAGGTTTTTAAAGCGCAGCTTGAGCACCCTCATGACCGGCCATCCGGGGCTTCTTCTTTGTCCGCTTCGTAAACCAGAGATAAAGCTTCCTTGTAAGTGTTTGTCAATTCTTCCCGTTGTTCGCTGGGTATGCCGTGAGCATCCAGCAGGCGAGCAAACACATCGTTTTCATCCAGTTCTTCAAGGCTTTCTCCATCATGGATTTGCCCCAAAACCCGCTCTGTAATCATGCTGTTTTTAATGCGCAGGATTTCCAGGCCGCTGCCTTCAATAGCCGCTTCCAGGCGTTCCCTAAGGTCCGTAACAAGCTCTGAGCCTTCGTAAATTACTTCCAGCCAGCATTGATAGCCTGCTTTTACTTCTTCGTTTATGCGCCTGGCAATATAGCTCCAGTCACCCCTGATGCTTAACAGCTTCTGGAAGCGGGGTATGCCCATGGCCTGCACTTTTACATGGCAAGGATCGGCGTCAAAGAATTCCACCAGGCATACGCTTTTTTCCTGCAATGCTTCTCCAAAGCCCATGGGAATTACGGAGCCGCTGTAACGAACAGTTTCCAAGCCGTTTACCCTTTGTGGGATATGAAGATGGCCAAGAGCCATATAGTCAAAATCGGCCGGCATGGTATCTGCGGACACATGCGCAAGGCTGCCAACATACAGTTCCCGCACCCCGTCCCCGTCTGCAATCTGGCCGCCGCTTGTAAAAAGGTGGCCCATGCCAACTATAGGAATATTCTGGCCCAGCTCTTTGCGCTTCCGCCTTGCCAGCTCTGATACGGCAGCATAATGAGCGCGTATGCCTTCCAGCAGCTTTTTGCCCTTGTCTTCCAGGCTGTCTGCGGCTTCTGCAATGCGTATGTCCCTGTCCCTCAGGTATGGGACGGCGCATACAATGAGTTCCGCCTTGCCCTGTTGGTCATGCAGAACCAGCACTTCGTCCGCCGGGTTTCCGCTTATGCTGCCAACAACATGAATATTAAGAGCTTTTAACAATTCTTTTGGAGCAGAAAGAAAGGAAGGCGAGTCGTGGTTGCCAGCAATAATTACAATATGGCGCAGGCCGGAAGAAGCGGCCGCCCTGCACAAAAAGCGGTAATACTGTTCCTGTGCGCTATTGGGCGGAGTACTGCTGTCAAAAACGTCTCCGGCAACAAGAAGGCTGTCTATCCTGTTTTGTTCTATGGTATTGGCCAGCCAGTCCAGAAAAGCTTCGTGTTCGTCCTGGCGCTTCTTGCCGTATAGACTGCGACCCAGATGCCAGTCTGAAGTGTGTAGCAGTTTCATTTTTGGAGGTGGCGGGAGTCGAACCCGCGTCCTGGCACGCGATAAGAGAGCGTCTACAGGTTTAGGCGCTTTATTGGTTTTGTAGGGCGGCGCTTAGCGAAGTACCGCGCTGGCGCTGCCTTAGCCCGCTAAGTTTTCCCTTGTACCCCGCAGGCTTGGTAACAGGTAAGCCCTGCTTGTGTGACAAGCTTGACCGGGGCGCTCAGAGCTGCGCTCCCCGGAGCCCGTCGCTATCGGCGCTTAGGCGGCGAGAGCGAAATTGCCGTTATCGTTGGCAATTAAAGTTTTGCCGAATCAGGAGCTCGGCACTCCACCTGCAACCCGCAAATCAGGCCGTGTCAGTCGAAACCGGGACACCCCCGTTTCTTTTAACAAAATACCAATAGTATGGGCTTTGGTCAAGCGCCCATTAGCGTTCAGGGTCTTAGTAATTAGCACGCTGATAAAGCGGATTTGGGCGGATTAAGAATTTATAGGTTTTATCTGCGACCATCGGCGATCTAGTCTATAAAGAACCAATCCGAGCATTTTAATTAATTTTTCACTTTTTTATGCGGGAATTAACAGCATTAACCAGGTAATATAATTGATAAGGTTGAACATTAGAATGTAATTTGAAGATGTATTGCTAATGTATTGACAAATGAATATAATATAAGCGTAAGAAGTAAATACGATTTTGAAAGGAGCGATGCATTATGGCAGCAAAATCAGCTAACCTATATGCAAGAATTGAACCAGAGGTAAAGAAGCAGGCAGAGAGTATTTTGTCTGCACTCGGAATCCCTGCGTCCAATGCTATAAATATGTTTTATAAGCAAATTATCCTTAATAGAGGGCTTCCTTTTGAAGTGAAAATGCCGTCTTCAAGACCGATTGATATAAACAGCTTATCAGAGGAACAGATGGATTTAGAGCTGGAGAAGGGATATTCGGATATGAAAGCAGCACGAATAAAGCCGGCAAATAAAGTATTTGCAGACATCCGCAATGACTATAATTTATAATGTTTGAAATTGAAATCTCAGACCAGGCAGAAACTGACCTTAGAGGTATCTATGAATATATCGCTTTTGAGCTACAATCCCCAGAAAATGCAGGCGGACAGCTTACACGCCTGGAAGAAAATATCATGGGTCTTAGTAAGATGCCGGGGCGCTTTCGTGGGTACGAGAATGAACCTTGGCGTAGCCGTGGTCTTCGGATCATGCCGGTAGATAATTACTGTGTGTTTTATATTCCGAATGAAGAAAAGGCTATAGTCACTATTATACGTGTGATGTATGGCGGCCGAGATATGGAAACACAGCTGAAGAAATACACAAGGGTGTAGGAAAAAATTAACAACACCTCTAAAATTGATTAGTTAGAAAAAAATATTTGGTAAGCAGTTTCGTAGAGGAGAAATATGGAAATTATTGAAAGTTTATCAGACTTAGTTAAAGACGCAAATTTAGAATTACTTGAAATGCATTTAGCGAAGCCAAATATTTTTAGTATTTTGAAAATTGAAAAAGCAGAGATTCGTCATTCCAATTTTTTAGCTTGGTTATTAGACCCAAATGGAAGTCATAATTTAAATGATCGTGTGTTGAAATGGTTTTTAAAGGAAGTTTTTTCAGACCAAAAAATTGATTGGATGGATGAGTTTACGGTTGATGGTTTATCATTTCATACTATTCAGATTTATCGGGAATACAAAAATATTGACCTAATACTTGTTTGTGATGAATTTGTAATCGCTATTGAAAATAAAATTTTATCAACAGAACATAGCAACCAGCTTTCTCGATATGAAGAGATTGTTAAAAAAGATTTTAATAATAAAAAGCACGCATTTATTTATTTTACTCTTTATGGAGATGAACCCGAGAAAGAGGAAAATGCTTCTATTTATGTAAATTATAGTTATATACGTTTTGAAGCAATACTGAGCCAAATAATAAATATCTATTCTGATATTTTACCTGATAAGGCATTTGTATATATTCAAGATTATACTGAAATACTCAGGAGGTTTGTAATGCAAGATGACAAAGCTACTTTAATTGCACAAGAAATATATCGGAATCATAAAGAAGCAATAGATTTTATAATAGAATCTAAACCTGATCGTTTATTATTAATAATGCCAATTGCATTAAATGTGATAAAAAAGGCTGGCTATATTCCAGGAACACAAAATAAAGGCTATGCTCGTTTTTTAACTCCAGAAATAAATGATATTATTCCAAGAGATAGCATAAATGGATGGAAAAATCAAGAGTTGTTTTTATTTGAAATAAGCATGTGGTCAAAAAATATTGTGCTAAGAACTGTCATTGCACCTGGAAATGAAAACCAAAGAAATGCAATAAGAGAAGCATTGTTAGAGATTCCCAATGCTCGTAATTCTCAAACAAAAATGTGGAATACAATACATTCAATAAAAAAAAAAATTAATGTCATGGATGAAAAGTATGAAGATTTTGAATTATTAGAAAAAGATTTATTAAATTTTCTCCAAGAAAACAAAAACTTTATTTCAAGTGTATCGAAAACTATTGTAGCTAATAAATCTAATATCGAAAACTCCATCTAAGGGCTGCCATCTATCTTGACATAAAGCGTATGTCGTTCGTGGTGCTACCAAATACAGTCAAGATAGTTTACGCCAAATAGGAGGGCAAAACTATATTAGGTATCCGCTAACATCGGCGTTTTATTTGCGTCATCTGCGTTTTATTTGCGTCACCTGCGTTCTGGGTCTTAGAACATAGAACGCTGATAAAGCGGATTTGGGCTGGAATATTCAAATTTAGCTGCAATATTAAGCAATTATTGATTTTATAGCAGAAAAGAGATACAATATGGATAGAATATTACTATAAGGAATGACTGGTATGCAGATTAAACCATCCGCAAGTATAAGACAGAACTACAATGAAATTGCAGCTTTATGCAAAGCTACCAGGGAACCAGTATACCTTACCAAAAATGGCGAGGGCGATCTTGTAGTTATGGATATAGACACATTTGTCCGTCGGGAAAAAATGCTCAAGTTGCGAGAGGAACTCTTGGCTGTTGAGGAGGACCGGTTTGCTGGCCGCATGGGGGTATCAGCGGAAGAAGCGGACAGCTATTTGGAAGACATTATAACTGAAGCGGATAATGGAAAAGAAGCAGCAATATAATGTGATTGTTTCCGACCGGGCCCGCCAGGCGCTAGCTACTCATGTTCGTTTTTTGGCAAAAAAAAGCCCTGTTGTTGCCAGAAGAACAAAAAATAAATTAATGGAAGCCATCAAGTCCCTTTCTACCATGCCAGAGCGATTTCCTTTTCTTAATACTGAATATATACAGCCTAACAAGTACCACAAGCTGTTCACTGAAAAATGGTATTTAATTTTGTATCAGATCAAAGATCAGACGGTCTATGTCGATTATATTGCTGATTGCAGGCAGGAATATGAATGGCTGATACGATAAATATATTTTCTTCTTAAACCTAGCAGCGATTCCGCTTAGCAATGTGCATGCTTTAAGCTGGAATATGCCCGTGGCCATCGGTGAACATCCGCGTTCTAGTCTTTAGAAATCAGCACGCTGATAAAGCGGATTTGTGCGGATAATCGTTTGCCTTATTTTAAAACATCTCCTCCTGGCCTTCGTCCTTTAGTGCTTTTTTTTTCTTCTGTGTCTTTGTGTCTACGTGTGGGTTTTTCTTTAGTATTTTACCGTTTTCGTCTACGAGGCCGGCGGCGAGTTCTTCGGCGTGGCGGGTGTGGTTGAGTTTGAGTAGTTCGGCAAGGATGGCCTTGCGTGCTGTGTTGGAGACTGTGTAGCGGACGCGGTCGTTTTCCGGGAGGAATTCTAGTTCATAAAAGCCGTGCTGGAGCGGGATGTCCTGCCAGCCGTAGGCGTCGCGGACGGTTTCGTCTATTGTTTTGTGGAGCGTCCGCAAGGCGGTAATTTTTTCTACAGCCCAGTTTGCGTCGCTTTCGGGGCACTTGGCTTCCTTAACGACTGCGGGCACGGATAGCTCCGGCTTGTGGTACAGGTTGTATAGTTTTGTAAGGCCAATGTCGAGCTTAAGCATGAGCTCCCGCCGGTCTGTGTCGAGTTTGGCTCCGAGTGTTTCTAGCCGGTCGCGGAGCGAAGCGTCACCCGGAGATGAGGAGGAGCCAAGAGTTTGGTTGGCTGCTCTGGTTTTACTTTGAGGCCTTGTGTCTTTGTGTGAGGGATGTGAAAGATGTGAGGATGCAGCACACAAAGGCACAGAGACACTAAGTTCCCGATTAGGCTCCAAGCCGGGAGGGAAGGGGAAGGTTTCGAAAGAGTCAGAAGCTGAATACCGCCTATCCCCTTTCATAGTAGAAGATGTTTTCCATGCCCAAAACTCATGAAACGCTGAATTCAAAATTGATACAGATGCATTATTGTCAATTGCTAAAACGACAGTTGCTTCAGAATAAATATATGAATTAGGTATTCGTGCAAAGCCATGTGTCTTCGTTACTCGTGTATGAACCATCACCCGTTCCAAGGGTGCGATGGTGCGGTAGAGTTGCTTTGCATCAGAACCGTATTGCCACCAGAATATTTTTCTTCGTATACTGGTAGAATTATCATCTTTAAGTTTATCACGTTCCGGCTTCACGAGACGTTCGACAATCTCGAGGCAATCAGGATAATCCGCCGCCACGGGGCCGGTGTAGCCTTGTGGCGCGGTTTTACGATTTAATGGCCAGTCGTAAAAGTTGATAACCCAGCGGCTCTGGCTTTGGTCGCTCCGGGAATTAAGGTCCTCTCCATTCAGGTACGGAAAAAGCACATCCCTGTTTTTGGGGTTCCGTGCAATAAGCACTTCGGCTTCTGCAGGTTCAAGCACAAAGCCTTTGCCAAGAACAATCGAACCCTGAAAACTCTTCTCCGCGTTTGCTGCAAGAGGGTATGGATTACCGCTCGTCCTTTGGTCGTCAAAGTATGTCGATATAAAATCGACTTGCTTACCGTCAAGTACGCGCTTGCCTTGCCATGAACCTTTATAAATTGCAGCAAGGCTGACTTCGACGGCAGCGACTCCCGGCCAGGGTCGGCTCCTAACCGCCATCACAATCGTTCCGCCTGCTTTCTCGATTACCTCAAGCCCGCCTTGGCGGGTGCCGCCCTGGGCGATCGTATTCGTAGCAAGAGTGCCGAGCGAGCGCTTATCTTTTAGTAAATTATAATTCCGCCTGACAAAATAACCGACCAGATCCATCGACCCTGCAGGAGCGTAAGCAAGCTTTAAATACTCAAGATATCTCTTACCAAAACTACCCGAAATTTTTTGCCCACCTAAAAATGGCGGGTTACCCAAAAAGCAGTCGAATCCGCCTTCTTGCATTACCTCGGCAAACTCCAGGAACCAGTGGAAAAAGCGGCGGGTGTCGGCTATGCTTGCGGCCGCTTTGGCTATTGGGTGGCCGGTAATATCTTCTTTGCCGTTAAGAAAATCGCGGTACACTTGTTCGGTCGCAAGCGGCGTACTTTGCGTTTTTGGCAAAAAGAACGGAGAAAGCTTGATATCCGCAAGGGCCTTAAGCTTGCGCCAAGCCTCGCCTTCTGTTGCAAGGTAATAGGCCTCCTTTTTATGTTGGCTCTCTTCCGGCGTGGAATCGATCATGTTAGAAACAGTTTTAAGTGTTTCGATTATACTTTTTAGGTTTTCGCCCACCTTATTGCGCCAGTCGAACATAGTCTGCTTTGTACCGGCTTCGGTAAGCTCTTTCTTGTGCTGCTTGCGCAGAGTTGCGGCAAAGTCCTTGTCGTCCCCGTCGCGCTGGGCAAAGGCTGCTTCTGGGATTGGATCGAGGAGCTCGCTTGCCTGCGTGATACCCACAAGCGAGTCGCCGCATTTGATGTGATGATCGAGAAAGCCAAGGCTTTCGCCCGGATTATGGCTTTCGAGCCAGAGTGCCACCTTGCACAAGCGCACTGCCTGCGGATTAAAGTCCACGCCGTAAATACAGCGCGCAATCACCTCCCTAAGTGCCTTCCGGTAACTTGTCGGATCGGGGTTGTCGGCCTTTGTGCGGATGCGCGAAAGCTCAAGTGCTACGCGGCGGGCTGCGTTCAAAAGAATATGCCCTGAGCCGCAGGCGTCGTCGCAAATTTTAAGGGACAACAAACTCTGTTCCGGATCGTTCTTCGCCAGGCATTGTTCGATCAATGGATCGAGGGCGTGTTGAATCAAGGGCTGGACGAGTTCTTCCGGAGTGTAATGGCTTCCGCTCTTACCTCGGTCGTCGCCCGAAGTAAAACTAAAATGGAAGCGACCTTCGGCTTCGTGAATGCTGGCATCGAAGTCAAGAAGGCCTTCGTAGATCGAACCGAATTCTTCTACGTTGAGTGCTGCGTAGTTCACTCGCACCGGAATCCTGCGTTTTTCGTCCTCGTAGGAATCGAGCATATTAAGACCGCGGGCGAAGGAGGTGTTGTCCATCGAAAGATCGCAGAAAAGGGCAAAAGAGCTTTGCGAAAAAAGGTCGCCAGAAAGCGGCTTAAGGGCAAGAAGACGGGCGCGGTCTTCGTCCTCATGGAGCGAAAAGCAGTCCATGAGCGTCGCCCAAAAGTCCGAGAAGCGGGCTTCTTCGCTCCAGACGGCGCGGCTTCGCTCGCGGATGGACGAAAGGGAATAATAGTCGCGGTAGAGTTTTTTTAAGTCTTCGTCGGCACCCTCTTGATGGGTTAGGTCGCGCTCCTCTATAACGAGGAGAAAAAGCACCCGATACACCAGCGTGAGGAGGTTGTCATACATTTGGCGCGGAGCAGAAGAATCGGAGCGAACCATGTCACGGAGAGATCGGTTATCAGAGTGGTTTAAGAGTCCATTGGCCCAGTAGATGATTGCTTCGATGACGGCGCCCGAAAGTTTTCCGCGAATGCGGCTCCCGTTTTCGAGACTGTC
>JAKPMS010000133.1 GCA_029548805.1 Spirochaetota bacterium
GTGCCGCTTAAGCATTTTGTGGACATGAGCGTAAACTCTTCCGTATCGCAAATTTATTCGGAGAACGGAGAACTGGTATTCAGGCTGTATGCAAACCTGGGACCTGACACTCCGGATTCCGTACGCATAGCCAAAGAAAAGGAAGCCAAAGCCCTGCTGGAAGAAAAGCTGGAACTTCCAAACGGCTACAGCTATACCTTTGACAACCCCAGGGTAGAAATTGACAATGCAATAGAGTCATTGTATTCCACCATGCTAGTGTCGGTACTGCTTATCTACCTGCTTTTATGCTTCCAGTTCAATTCGCTTCTGCTTCCTCTTGTCATACTTGTAACCATACCATTGGGTTTTGTGGGAGTTGTCATATCGCTGTTTCTGTTCAAGTCCACCCTCAACCTGAATTCCATGCTGGGGACCATCCTGCTTGGCGGCATAGTGGTAAACAATGCCATCATCATGATAGATTTTTATATAAATACACGCAAAGACTACAAGGATCACAGGGCAGCCATAGAAGACATGGCGGCACTGCGTTTTCAGCCCATACTTATAACTTCTCTTACAACTATCATAGGCATGCTGCCCATAGCCATGGGTACCGACTCGGGCTCCGCAATTTTGCAGCCCCTGGGCATAGCCGTAGCCGGCGGCCTTTTTGTGTCCACCCTCTTTGCCCTTTTTGCAGTCCCGGCCATATTAAGTTTTTGGAGATACGAAGCATGAGGCCCGAACACAAACCAGCTGCAAAACTTTTAGCTATGCTTTTTATTTTTGTGCCCTTGGGCATTTATCCGCAAAGCTTGACTGCAGGCGTGGCAGCGGCATTGCCAGAAGGCTCCCGGTCCCAAAGCGGCAAGCTGGTACTGAGCATGGAAGACGCCCTTGCCCTTGCCTATGATGCCAGCCCGGATTTGAAAAACGCCCAGCTTGCCCTGCTGGCTGCCCAGAACAATGTAAAGCATACATGGAACCTTTTTATGCCAGGCATATCGGCTTCTTACAAGGCTGATCTCAAAAGCCCGCTCTTGTTCAGGAGCGCATCCGTGCCCGGCGGAGCTTCCGGCTTTGCCTCAAACCCCTTCTCCAACAGCTTTGCAGTAAATGCCAGCCTGTCCTTTTCTACTGCAGTTTTTTTTGATGCAGAAAAAAGAAAGACAGACCTAAGATCCGCAGAAATTGCAAAAATGGAGGCAGAAGCCCGCATCAAAAGGGACACAGAAAAGGCATACTACCAGCTTCTGTCTCTGGACCTGGATATTTCTAACAAGACAAAGGCACTAGCCCTTGCAGCCGAGCGCTACAAGGCAGCGCAGTTCAAATTTGATAACGGCCTGGGCCCGGAGCTGGACCTGTTAAGGGCCAATATGGCGGAGAAAAACAGCAAGGCCGCCCTGGACAGGGCTGTTGGCGACATGGCAAAAAAGCTGTCCGCCTTTAAGCGCAGCCTAAAGCTGGACGCTGATACAGAGCTATCCTTTTCCACTGCCCTGGTCATACCCCAGGGGCAGCCTTCTTTTGACAGTGATGCCCTCATTTTTGACAGACTGGATTTACAGAAGGACAGGCTGGCCATAAGCACGGCTATGGCTGCCAAAGAAAGAAGTTTTTACACAAACCGGATAGCGCTTGTAAGCCTTGGAGCATCATGGGCCATGAGCTCCGGCGGAAGCAAAATTGCAGACCTGTTCAGCTTTGGAGACTCTGCCAGCGCCAGCCTGAGCGTCAGCTTCAGCCCGGACTCATGGATACCCAATACACAAAAAAACCTTGCATACGCAGAGCTGGTGGAAGCGGAGCAAAGGCAGGCCAGAAAGTACGAACAGGATTTGACCAACGCCCGAGCGGAAGTAGCCTGGCTCCTTATGGACATAGAACTTAACCGCGCAGCAATGGAACTGGCCAAAGGCCAAGTAGAACTGGCAGAGCGCATTTACGACAAAAGCGCGGAAGCATACCACAAGGGCGCCATTACCGCCCTGGAACTGGAAGACTCCCAGCTATCCCTGGATTCTGCCAGACAGAACCTAAACAGCAGCCGTTACCAGTACCTGTCCCTCATCATAGACCTTGGCTACGCCCTTAACACAGACTGGCGTGAGCTGGTCAAGTAGGCTGCAGGGAACGCGCGGCAAAACCTTGGCCTGAGCCGCGTTCCGGTATTTAGGAATTAGCACGCGGATAAAGCGGATTTGGGCGGATAATCGCGGATCAATACTTAGAAAATTTAGAAGATCTATCCGCGGCCATCCGCAGTATCCGCGTCATCTGCGTTCCAGTCTTAAATAATCCGCGTTCCGGTCTTTCTGGCTTTCCAAAATTAGTTTGACAACATAGCCAGATACATATCCAGCTTTTCATTTAAATAGCGCGTAAAAAGTTTTTCCATGGCACTAATATTTTTTTTGCTGTGAAATTCGTCAAAGGCATTGTAATATGCAATCCTGTCTGAAAACTTAATGTCAATGGGCGGATAGCCGGCTTTCATTAATTCAAGGTTTACAAGCAACCTGCCTGTTCTTCCATTACCGTCAATAAAGGGATGTATCGCTTCAAACTCAATATGAAACCGGGCCAGACGAGTCAGTATATGTTCCGTGCTTTTTGTATAGTTTGCAAGGAGTTTTTCCATATTTGCTTCAATCAGGTATGGCTGGACGGGGTCATGTTTTGCCCCCATAATTCTTACAGGAATCTTGCGATAAACTCCGCGGTCCTCTTTTTTATCAGCCAATACCAGATAATGAATTTGTTTGATAATGCTTTCTGTAAGCTTTTTCTTTTGCTTTACCAAATCGTTTATAAAATCCAAAGCTTCCTTGTGGGCAAGGGCTTCCAAATGCTCTTTTAAGGGTTTGCTTCCTATAGTAAGGCCCCGGAGCACCATGTCGGTTTCGCGCAGCGTTAAGGTATTACCTTCTATTGCATTTGAGTTATAGGTATTTTCAACAATAAATTCTTCTTTAAGCCTTGCAAGCTCTCCATCACTAAGGGGTCTTTTTGTGTCCAGCTCCCTTTTTTTTCTGTCTATTGATTCAAGCAGGCTTTCACTGGACTTGTATCTGCCGTCTTCAGGTTTTTGTGCATGAATCGGGATTTTCCAGGCACGCCCCTCCTGAAAAGCTCCATCTATTTTACCCTCGGCACATAAAGTTCTAACCCGCCTGTCCGAAACACCCCATTTATTTGCAATTTGTTTTGCACTCGTAAACATAAATACTGCTCCGATCCTATTTATACTATAGTAAATTATCGGAACAATACAAAATCTTTCGGAATAATATAAAGTGTTTTATCGGAATATTAATATTTATAAGTTTTATCCGTGTCATCCGCGTTCCGGTCTTTAAGAATTAGCACGCGGATAAACGCTGGCAAAAGAATAATCATTCAAACCCTCTTGACATTTAGAAGCTTTTTGAATACTTTTGAAGCAAGAGGGTTAATCATGGCCAAAACTATCACTGTAAGAATAGATGACGAAACATACGATATTTTCAAAAAAGCTGCAGACGGGCAAAAAAGAACAATCTCCAATTATATTGAATATGCAACGCTGCATTATACAGTCAACGAAAATGTGGTCGATGATATCGAGATGAACGAAATATTGTCTTACAAAAAAGATATAAAAAAAGGACTGGACGATATTTCTGCCGGCAGGTACAAAATAATTGATCAGCCATAAAATTGCAGAAACGGAAACTTTTCAAAAGAAAATAAAAACAGCTAAATACAGGAATATTTATAAAAAAATTACAGATTTTGTATATCCCATACTTAGAAAAAACCCATTTTTTGGAACCAATATAAAAAAGCTAAAGGGTGAGTTTAAAGACATCTATCGCTACCGCATTGGGGACTATCGCCTTTTTTACAAGATATCAGAAGAAAAAGTAATTGTTTTCATTGTGGATATTGCTCCCAGAAAAGATGCGTATTAGTAAAACAACCCGCGTTCCAGTCTTTAGTAATTAGCACGCGGATTAAGCAGATTTTAGCTGATCCCCGCGGATAAGAATTTTAAAATTTAGAAGATCTATCCGCGACCATCCGCACTATCCGCGTCATCCGCGTTCCGGTCCTAAATAATTCTGGTTCCAGCCCTCGTAGCTTTTACCGGCTACAAATATTACAGAAAAAGCGTTGTTTTGTCATTATTAGGATTGAAGGTTTCATGCATAACATACCTGTTGCTTATGCATAGGCAATGCAGTATATTTACGCACAGGAGGCTGAATATGCGAACTACCCTCGATTTGCCCGAAGAACTTATAGATGAAGCCATGGAGCTAACAAGCATAAAAACAAAAACAGAGCTGATAAAAACTGCTCTTGTCAATTTAATCCAAAAAGAGAAAATAAAAGGAATAAAAAACTATTATGGCAGAATTGATCTGGAGATAGATCTGAACAGCATGAGGAAACGATAAATGGTTTTGGTGGATTCCTCTGTATGGATAGAATATTTTAAAGGAAATGAAAAGGTCAAGCCACTGGAAGCCTTGATTGATCTAAATGCAGTTTGTATAAATGACCTGATACTTGCCGAGTTAATGCCTTCAATATGGCATAAAAAAGAAATGGAATTGGGCGAGCTGGTTTTAGCAATCCCAAAAATCCCTATGGATATAAATTGGGAATCCATAATAAATATGCAAACACTCAATCTCAAGAATGGTATCAATAAGGTTGGCATAGCTGACTTAATTATTATCCAAAATGCAATATATAATGGTTTGGACTTATTCTCTCTCGACAAGCATTTTGAATTGATGAGTTCTTTGCATAAATTAAGGCTGTATAAAGCAAAATAGCATCCGCACAAATCCGCGGCCATCCGCGTTCAGGTCTTAGGAATTAGCAATTAGGAATTAGCACGCGGATTAAGAGGATTTTAGCTGATTTCCACGGATAAGAATTTTAAAATTTAGAAGATCTATCCGCGACCATCCGTAGTACCCGCGTCATCTGCGTTCCGGTCTTAAATAATCTGCGTTCCGGTCCTCCTGTCTTGTTAGCATATTATCAAACTGATCATTTTATACAAATTCTAAACAAGACTTGTAAATTTGTATAAATAGCTGTATTGTTAATTAGCAGCTTTATAATACAAAGAGAGCTTTATACTAAAATAATATCCCTTGCTCAAAAATTCCCTGTTATCAACCTAACGGGTACCAGACAATACGGTAAATCAACCTTGTTAAAAGCATCGTTTCCTGACTATGCCTATGTTTCGCTTGAAGACCCCGATATGAGGGAGCTGGTCCTTGGGGACCCAAGAGGTTTTCTAAATACCTTTAAAAACCCTTTGATCATTGACGAAGCTCAATATGCCCCCAAATTGTTTTCTTTTATTCAGGGTATAGTGGATGCGCAAGACAAACCGGGAATGTTCATTTTATCCGGCTCGCATAACTTCTTGTTGATGCAGTCCATTTCGCAAAGTTTGGCAGGCCGAAGCGCCGTACTTCGCTTAAGCACTTTTTCCATAGATGAATTATCCCTGGCAAAATTGCTTCCAAAAGACTGTAATTCATGGATATACCAGGGTGGCTACCCGAGAATATATGACAAAAACATCGAGCCTGCCGATTTTTTCCCGAGCTGCATCCAGACCTACATAGAGCGGGACGTAAGGCTTTTAAAAAATATTAACGATATTTCCTTGTTTGTAAAGTTCCTCCGCTTGTGTGCGGGCAGAAGCACACAGGTTGTAAACATTTCATCACTGGCCAATGAGTGCGGCATCGCATCCCAGACGGCTGTCGGCTGGCTGTCCGTTTTGGAAACAAGCAATGTAATTTTTTTTCTAGAGCCATACTATAAAAACTTCAACAAAAGGCTCGTCAAGTCGCCAAAATTGTATTTTTATGATACAGGTTTGGTTTGCTCCTTGCTGGGCCTGGATAATCCGTCTCAGCTTGCACTCCACTATATGAGGGGAGAGCTGTTCGAAAACATGGTGATTAGTGAATGCTACAAAAAGGCATTTGCAAAGGGCAGAAATGCAAAAGCCTGGTTCTGGCGGGACAACAATCAAAACGAAATTGACCTGCTTATAGAAAAGGGCGGGACTCTTTATCCAATCGAAATAAAATCCGGAGAAACAATGCAGAACAAATACTTTAGCGCCATTAGATGGTTTAAAAATATGGCCCATATACCCACAGCAGACGGCATTGTTATCTACGGAGGAGATACGGATTTCTCGGGTTCCGAAGGAAGATTTATAAGCTGGAGGAACACAGGCCCCGTTTTTTCCTGAAAAATGGCGGCACTGGCTTTGCCCAGCGCGTTCAAGTCTTGAGGAATTAGCACGCTGCCTATTTCCAGCAAATATTATATTTTTTCTTATCAGCGTAAATCCGCATCATCCGCGTCATCCGCGTTCTAGTCTTAATTCATTCGCGTTCCAGGTTTTTAAACTTCTTCTTGGACTAGCGGCTGGGCTTCGTCGTCGCCGGAAAAGTCAGGCACATACCTAGCCTTGGGGTTTGGCATTCTGCCAAAGTCAGGGTTGTGCATAAGGTCCCTGGGTTTGCTCCCCTGGGCTTTTCCTACTATGCCCTTTTCTTCCATAAGTTCCACCAGGCGGGCGGCACGGTTGTAGCCTATTTTGAGCTTTCTCTGCAAGAAGGAGGCGCTGGCCTTGCCCTGCGACAGGACTATCTCCAGAGCCTTTTCGTACAGGGGGTCTTCGTCTTCCTCGTCAAAAAGGGACGGGCCTTCATCGTCTTCGTCATCCAGGAATATTTCTTCGTCAATGTAATCGGGGCTGCCAAGGGTTTTTACATGTGCCACAAGCCGCTCCACTTCGTCGTCCGACACAAATGCCCCCTGTATCCTTACGGGGAAGGCGTCCGTAGCGCTGGAGTACAGCATGTCGCCGCGGCCAAGGAGCTTTTCCGCCCCTACGCCGTCTATTATTATGCGCGAGTCGAACTTGCTGGCCACCATAAAGGCTATGCGGCTCGGGATGTTAGCTTTTATTAAGCCTGTTATGACGTCGATGCTGGGGCGCTGGGTGGCAAGCACCAGGTGCAGACCCACCGCCCTGCTCATGGCAGCAAGGCGGGCAAGTGTGGATTCCAGCTCCTTGCCTGTTGTGGCCATAAGGTCCGCAAACTCGTCAATGACTATTACTATATACGGCAGCTTGTCCGTGGCCATGTTTTTTTCTTTTATTTTCCTGTTGAACGCTCTTATGTCCCTTACGCCCATAGCGTCCAGCAAGCTGTATCGCCTTTCCATTTCGCAGATGCAGTACTGCAGGGCTTGGAATGCCTTTTTGGGCTCGGTTATAACGGGCGTAAGAAGGTGCGGGATTCCGTTATATAATTTTAACTCGACAATTTTGGGGTCTATAAGTATGAGTTTTACGTCGTTAAAGGAATGCTTGTACAATATGGACAGGATGATGGCATTGACGCACACGGACTTGCCCGACCCAGTGGCTCCGGCTATGAGCAGGTGCGGGGTCTGGGTCAGCTCTGCCACCTGCACTTCTCCGCTTATGTCCTTGCCAAGTACCACCGGCACTTCCATTTTGGACTTGGAAAAGGATTCGCTTTCCGCAATTTCCCTGAAAGATACTATGGACCGCTTTTCGTTTGGCACTTCTATGCCCACTGCATGTTTGCCGGGTATGGGCGCTACAATGCGCACGCTGGAAGCAGCCAGCCTTAGCGCAATATTGTCGGACAGGTTGGCTATTTTGGACAGCCTTACGCCCGGGGCGGGCAGTATTTCAAACATGGTAACAACAGGGCCTTTGCGTATGCCTGTAACTTCCGCTTCTATTCCAAACTCGCTCAGCGTATTGCGCAGCACATCGGCTGCTTTTCTGGTTTTTTCGTCTATGACCCAGTATTGGCCATCAGGGTACGACAACAGTATGCCTTCTGTTGGAATGCTGTAGTCCTGCGGCAATACTTTGCGTACAGGCTGTTTATCGGCTTTTTGGGGCTGCTTGCCTTCTCTTACAGAAGCAACATGTTCCCCGTCATTAAACACTTCTACCCTGCTTAACAAGGCACTTTTTGTTTTTACCGGATATGTTTTGCTGCGCTGTTCCAACTCATCGGTTTCATCGCTTGCACCGGCTTCATCCCAGAAAGAAGGGTCCGTTGCGGGATCGCTTTTATTAATGGGCACGATGCCCGGCTCTGCTGCGGCTTCCGCTGTCTTGGAGCGGCCAAACATAAGGACCACGGGTTCATCTTCAGCCGGCGGCAGTTCTTCAGCTTCTTCGTATTCAAAATGCGACTCCGGAATTTGTATTTCCTCTGCTTCCGGCCCGGAGTATGCTGCTTCTTCTGCTCCAGTTTGCCCTAGCGATTTTAAAAAAGGAGGCGGCGGCAGGCTGGGCATGCCCAAGTCCAGGCTTGTTCCGAATGGCTTTTGCTTTTCTTCCTTGACGGCTTCTTGGGTTTTTGCTTCTTCCAAAGGGGGGATAAAGGCGGCATCCACGAATTTTCTGGAAACAAGAAAAACAGCCAAGCCGGTAATTGCCGCCATTAAAAAGCAGCCGGCAGCAACCCAGAAAGTGCCAATAGCCGCAAACAGAGGCAGCTTCTGGTTCCATAAAGAAGGGTTTTCCAGGTATTTTGCGCTTATTGCCAAAAAGAAAAACGGAACAATGCTCAGCATGAGCGCCAAAAGCAAATCCCGCCGCAAGCCCGGCAAACTCAGGACCAGGGCCCCAGCAAAAAAATAGCCGGGGAGTATAAAGGCTGCCCAGGACAGACCGTCCAGGAAAAAGCCGCCCAAGCCACCCCCGCCGCCCAGCAAGGCTATTGCCAAAACGGCAAAAAACGCCGCACCCGCCATTATCAAAAACAGCCGTGCAAGAATATTTAAAATACGGACTTCTGATTTGTGCAATTCTTCTGCTCCAAAGTAAATTTAGAAAAATCTATATTTCTGCTGAGGCAAATAACATCCATATTAATATCGGCCAAAAAATTACAGAAACAAGAGTCCAGCTATGCCCGCCGGTATAAGATAAGCCGCAAACCATGCCAGCTTGCCTTTTCTTACCAGCGGCATTAACAGTCGTAAAGCCAAAACCCCCGCTGCAAATGCGGCTGCAAAACCAAAAACCAGCTCGCTTACGCCTACAGAACCCAACAGCTCTTGCATATCGCCGGCTTCCAGCACAAAAGCGCCAAGTATGGCAGGTATGGCCAGCAAAAAAGAAAACTCCCCTGCTTCTTCCCTGTTCAAGCCGCTAGCCAGGTTTGCGCTTATGGTAATGCCGGAGCGGCTCAAGCCGGGCAATACTGCAAAGCCCTGCGCCAGGCCAATGAGGGCAGAGCGCTTGATACCCAGATTCCGGCAAGTCAAAGACCCTTCTTTCAGGCGGGAGCTTGCAAAAAGGACCAATCCGGTAAGTACCATAAATCCGGCTATAATTTTACCCTGCCCCGAAAAATCCAGCTTCCTTAATGAAAAACCAAAAATTGCGGTGATTATGGTAGCAGTCAACAATGGAATAATAACAGAAAGATTGGCCTTGTCGCTTTCGTCCTGCTTTCTGGCCAGCCATTTTGCAAAAGAAACAATAATGCCCAAAATGCGCTTCCTGAAAACCACCAGGATGGACAAAAGGCTTGCAAGGTGCAGGATTATGTCAAAAAGCACAGGAACTTTGGCCATGCCCAAAAACTGCCGCAAAAGCAACAGGTGTCCGCTGGAAGAAATTGGCAAAAATTCGGCTATGCCCTGGAACAAGCCAAGGCTTAAAGCCTGTAAAATGGTCATTTTGGCTCCTGAAGAAAGGGTAGTTCCCCAAAGATTAGTGCATATTAAACTTATATGTATAAAGCAATTAGAGAGTAACAGAAACACAAAATCTGCTCAATAACAGGCAATTATTGCCCTTCCTAATGTTTTTAATTTATTAATTGTTTATTGAGCAAAAATTTATTGTCACTAAGCTTCGGAGAACTACACAAAAGTCCCCAAGCGGGACTTGATATTTTGTGCAAATTTTAACTATTTTATGTGTTTGACGTTCAGGTGTTCCCATGCGGCATTTTCCGTTAAGCCGGTCCGTCAAATTTTACAAAAAGGATGGACTAAAATGGTCATAGAAAAAAACAGGGTAGTAGCCATTGACTATGTGCTAAAGGATGATGACGGGCTGGAAATGGACAGCTCTGACGGTACCCCTCTTCTGTATTTGCACGGCAACGGCAATCTTATACCGGGCCTGGAAAAGCAGCTTGAGGGCAAAAAGACTGGAGACAAGCTCCACTGTGTTATAGCCCCGGAAGATGCCTATGGCTTAAGGGACGAGGAGATGGTTTTTACTGTCAGCCGCGATGATTTTGCGGAAGCAGAAACCATCGAGCTTGGCATGCAGTTTCATGCTCCCCATGAAGGCGGAGTAAGCGTGGTAACTGTTACCGGTATAGACGGGGACAAGATAAGCCTGGACGCAAACCACCCGCTGGCAGGCAAAACCCTTCACTTTGACGTAAGCGTCAGTGATATAAGGGAAGCCAGTGCCGAAGAATTGCAGCATGGCCATGTACACGGAGCCCATGCTCATGAAGACGATGATTGCGGCTGCGGCTGTTCCGGCAGCTGCGATGATGACGACGACTGCGGCTGTTCGGGCGGTTGCGGTAATTGCCACTGAAAAACCCTGTCAGGGGCTTGCAGGTCAAGCCCCTGGACTTTGCAATTGTCATACTGGCTGCATTTGGACTGTTTTGGACCCTGTTTTCCAGTTTTGGCAGAACAGGCAGCCCCGTCTTGATAATATCTTCCGGAACAAATGAATGGCTTTATCCCCTGTCAGAAAACAGGACAATAAGCATATCCGGTAATATAGGAGAAACAGTTATAAAAATTGAAGGAGAAAAAGCCAGCATAATAAGTTCGCCATGCGACAACAAAACCTGTATTGCTTCACCGCCCGTAAAAAACCCCGGAGACTGGTCAGCCTGCCTGCCCAATGCGGTTATGATACGCATAGACAGCAAGGCTGCAAAAAATGAGCTGGATGCGTTCTCGTATTAAGTCTGGCTACCAGCGGGGAGATAAAAGGCTGGCCGCTTTTCTGGCTGCGCTTGCTTTCTTTTTGTCCACAATAGAATATATGCTGCCAAAACCCCTGCCATTTTTGCGCCTTGGCTTGTCCAACCTGCCCATACTGTTTGCTGTGGACTTGCTGCCCTTAAATCTGTACCTGCTTCTGGCCATAGTAAAAGTGCTGGGCATGAGCCTTTTGTCGGGTTCGCTTTTCTCTTACATAGCCCTGTTCTCGCTGGGCGGAACTTTGGCAAGCGCCCTGGTCATGAGGCTGTTGCGCGGCCTTTTTGGTCCAAAGCTGCTGTCATATCTGGGTTTGTGTGTAGCCGGAGCCCTGTCTTCCAACCTGGCCCAGCTTGTTTTGGCCAGGTTTTTGGTATTCGGGAAAAGCGCAAAATACATGGCGCCGCTTTTTCTGGGCCTGGCCCTGGCTTCCGGCCTGGCCCTGGGCATTTTTGCACAGCTTTTTGCTGCCAGGTCACAGTGGCTGGCCCGGCTTGCAGATACCGGTGCGGAAAAAGGAGCAAGCCATGACCAGGCTTGAGCGCAGGGACAGATGGAGCAGGCTTTTTAATCCGGAGCGGCTGGCTATTGCCGGAATAATCCTGTCTGTAATGCTGTTTGTGCAGCCCAAAATAGGCAGCCGCCTTTTAATTATGCTTTTTGCAGCCTGGGCTGCATGGTTCTCCGGACGGAAACAATCCGTTTTGACAACAGGCTTTACCATGCTTGGTATTATATTTGCCAATCTGCTCATACCTGTGGGCAAAAAGCTTTTTGTAATCGGCCCCATCACCATAACAGAAACAGCCCTGCTGGAAGGCTTAAAAAAAGCGCTCAGCTTTGAAGCGCTAATTTTTATATCCAAGGCATGCATATCGCCAAAGTTAAAGCTGCCAGGAAAAATTGGTGCCTTTTTTTCGGAAGCACTTAAAGGCTATGAGCGCATACTGGAGCAAAAAAGCAGTATCAGGATAAAAGATTTTATTAAAAGCATTGATGAAATTTTGCTGTCTGTTTATGAAGAAACACTGACGCACGAAAGCGTCAGCATTCAGGCAGTTCAAAAAAAGGGCAGCATGCAAACAGCAGGCCTTATTAAGTCACCAAAACCGGGGGATATCATACTGCTTTTTGTCATAACAGCCCTTGTATTACTGTACTATCTGCCTGTCTTTCCGCTATAAAGCGCCAAACTGAGCAACCCGGCTGTCAGCGAATTACAATGTTTACCAGCTTGTCCGGCACTACTATGGTTTTGACTATTTTCCTGCCATCAAGCTGTGCGGCTATTTTGGGCAAGGCCTTGGCGCTGTTTTCCAGCTCTTCTTGTGAAGCGCCGCGAGCTATGTTAAAGTCCGCCCTCAACTTTCCGTTTATCTGCACAACCACAGTCAGCTCTTCGTCCATACACAGAGCCGGGTCATGCTGCGGCCAGGCTTCTTTGCTTATGCTCTCATTTTTGCCAAGCTTCTGCCACAGTTCCTCAGCCAGATGCGGCGCATAGGGAGCTACCACCAAGAGCAAGTTGGTCCAAAGCTTTTTGGGCATTTTTTCCAGCCTGGCCAGCTCGTTGGACAGCACCATCATGGCTGCTATGGCAGTGTTGAAGTCCAGG
Organism: Spirochaetota bacterium; assembly: GCA_029548805.1. Taxonomy (GTDB): domain Bacteria; phylum Spirochaetota; class Spirochaetia; order Treponematales; family UBA12059; genus SZUA-370. The sequence goes on from JAKPMS010000133.1 coordinate 12,662, forward strand.
CTTCCGGTGTCGGAGTCCACCTTGGCTATGGTTTTATGCATAAGCCTTAAAAGCTGTTCCTCCGGCTCGGAGTCTGTTACGGGCCTGTCTCCAAGGGCATACAGGCGCTCAAGAAAGCGGCTTACACCTATAAGTCCGGCTGTCATCCATGGCTTGCTAACCTCAAGCGGGCCCATGAACATTTCGTACATTCTAAGCGCATCAGCGCCGTATTCCCTTACAATGTCGTCCGGGTTTATCACATTGCCCCTGCTCTTGGACATTTTCTGGTTGTCTTCTCCTAGTATCATGCCCTGGTTGACAAGGCGCTGGAAAGGCTCGCTGGTATTTACAACGCCCAGGTCAAAAAGCACCTTGTGCCAGAAGCGGGAGTACAAAAGGTGCAGAACAGCATGCTCAACCCCTCCGACGTACAGGTCAACAGGCATCCAGTAGTCCATTTTGTCCCTGCCTGCCAGCTCCTTGTCATTGTTCGGGTCCAGGTAACGCAGGTAATACCAGCAGGACCCTGCCCATTGGGGCATGGTGTTGGTCTCGCGTTTTGCAGGGCTTCCGCAGGACGGGCAGCTGGTGTTTACCCATGACTCAATCTTGGCCAAGGGGCTTTCTCCGGTACCGGAAGGCTCGTAGCTTTCTACATCGGGCAGTTTGAGCGGCAGCTCGGATTCGGGCACAGTAACAATGCCGCATTTGTCGCAATGCACCACCGGAATGGGTTCGCCCCAATAACGCTGGCGGCTGAACAGCCAGTCCCTCAGCTTGTAGTTTACTGTGCTTTTGCCAAGGCCATTTTTTTCTAGCCATTCTGTCATGGCTTTTTTGGCGTCCTCCGTTTTAAGTCCGTTCAGAAAACCAGAGTTTACAGATATGCCGTCAGCAGCAGTGCATTCCAGAGCTTCACCCGGGCTGGCCTGAGCCTTGCCATCAGCGCCGATTTTTGCAACAACTTCTATAATGGGCAGCCCAAATGCCTTGGCAAAGTCCCAGTCCCGCTCATCGTGGGCAGGTACTGCCATGATGGCGCCGGTACCGTAAGAAACTAGCACATAGTCGGAAATCCATATTGGAATGCGCTGGCCGTTAGCCGGGTTTATAGCCCAGGCGCCGGTAAACACACCAGTTTTATCCTTGGCCAGGTCCGTGCGTTCCAGGTCGCTCTTTTTGGCAGCCTTGTCTATGTAGTCCGAAACCTGTTTTTTTTGTTCTGGGCTTGTTATTTGTGCAACAAGATCGTGTTCAGGCGCCAGTACCATGTAGGTGGCGCCAAAAAGCGTGTCGGGCCTGGTAGTAAACACCTCTATTTTTTGCTCGTGCCCTTCAATTTTAAATACAGCACTGCTGCCCTCGCTGCGCCCTATCCAGTTGCGCTGCATGGCCTTAACCGGCTCGGGCCAGTCCAGGCCGTCCAGATCATCCAGCAGCCTGTCCGCATACGCGGTAATTTTGAGTATCCACTGCCTTATGCGTTTTCGGGTTACCTTTGTGCCGCAGCGTTCGCAGCCTCCGTCCTTTACTTCTTCGTTGGCCAGGCCGGTTTTGCAGGACGGGCACCAGTTGATGGGCGCGTCGGATTCGTATGCAAGTCCCTTTTTGAACAGCTGGATGAATATCCACTGTGTCCATTTGTAATAGTCTTCTTCGCAGGTGGATATTTCCCTGTCCCAATCATAGGAAAAGCCAAGGTTTTTTATCTGTGTCCTGAAGCGCTCAATATTTTTTCTTGTTGTGACCGCCGGGTGGGTTCCGGTCTGGATGGCGTAATTTTCCGCAGGCAGGCCAAAAGAATCAAAACCCATGGGATGAAGCACATTGTAGCCCTTCATGCGTAAATAACGGCAGTATATGTCGGTGGCGGTATAGCCCTCCGGGTGCCCGACATGGAGACCGGCTCCAGACGGATAGGGGAACATGTCCAGCACATAGCGCCGCTTTTCTTTGGCTACGGAAGGGTCTTCCACTGTCCTGAAGCTTTTGTGCTCGTCCCAATACTTCTGCCATTTGGGTTCAATTTCTTCAAAAGGATACTTGGCCATTTTGTAACTCCAGCAAAACACGCTTTATAACAGTAAAGGCTGAATAATAGCTTGTTTTGGGCATGATTAGCAAGGCAGGGAAAAAATACCAGCTAAATTTTTGGCTGCTGCCGTTTAATCCCCTCCATAATATAATTCTATATGGTTTTTGGAATACACCATGGATTCGGGATCCAAATAATGCCTGGCTTTTATATTTTTTTCCATGCTGTATTCTTTTATTTCATTTACCAGGGCCACAAGGATATCCTTGCCGGCCAGGCCGTCCACAACTGTTTTGGCATATTCGCCCAGCCCTGCGCAAAGGGCATACTCGTCTGTTACTGTGCCTGGAGCAAAGCTGATTATTAGGTCAGCCCCGCTGGCCTGAATAGGCAAAGGATCTTCTCGCGGCATGGCAACATAGCACAGCATTGACGGATACATGGCTTTAATTTTTGCTACAGCATCTGATGTACCAGCGGGGCCGGGGCAGAAAACAATGGCCCTTACCCTGTCGTTTTTTGCAAGCGACATGGCTGCTTCCCCAAAGCTTTTTGGCCTGGCGCCGGACTTTTCCGGGCCTGAAACAAACAGCAAAACCCCTCCGTCTGCGGCTGACCTGTAGCGCTTTATAAGCCGCTCGGCGGCATCGGCTTCCTTCTGGCCTCCATCCCATGACAACAGGGCTATGTTGTAGCTTGCCTGCAATGGCTCCTCGGCCTGGTTTATGCTTTCTGGCGCATTTGGTCTGGAACAAGAAATGACCAAAAAAACGGCAGTAAAAATAATTGTGCAAGAAAGCCTCATTGGTACCCCTTTATCAGTTTATTATAGGGAAGCTCTAAAAACCCTGTGATTTTTAAAAACCATAGGTTTTTTAAGCTTCCCTTGCGTTTTCGATCGAAAACGCATTGTTTTTTGGTGTAGTTCTTGGAAGCTTAGTGATAAATACAATTTTTGTAAAAACCCTACCGTATATTGTATATGCTCAGGCAGTTTTATACTATGTGTAGTATGAATTCAAAAGCCCACTAAGCTTCCAAGAACTACGTATTACTCAACTTCCAACTTGCATTCTATTGCGATACCGGGACAAGGCTGTTATCATAAAAAGCATGCAGTACAGAACTTTTCCTAAAATAAATGAGCTGCAGGTTTCTGCACTGGGCCTTGGCTGTATGCGCCTGCCGGTAATAGATGGTGACCCGGCCAGAATAGACAAGCCAAAAGCCGACGCTGTTTTTGAAGCAGCATTGGAAGCCGGTGTTAATTACTTTGATACCGCTTGGCCTTACCACAAGGGCATGAGCGAAGTTTGGCTTGGAGAGGCTGTCGAGCAGTTTTCCGCAAGGGACAAGCTGTATATTGCCAGCAAGTCTCCGGTTTGGCTTGTGCAAGAAGAAAGCGACTGGGAAAAGTTCCTGGACCAGCAGCTTAAAAAGCTTAAAACCAGCCATATAGATTTTTACCTGATGCATGCGCTGAACCGCGACAGATGGAATACCATCCTGCAAAAGGGAGGACTGGAGTTTCTGGCCAAGGCCAAAAGGGACGGGCGCATAAAGCACGCGGGTTTTTCCTTTCATGACAGCTATAAAGTTTTTAAGGACATTGTGGACGGTTGGGATGACTGGGAGTTTTGCCAAATTCAGTACAATTATCTTGATGAAGAATACCAGGCCGGGGCAGCCGGGCTGCGTTATGCAGAAGAAAAAGCCTTGGGGGTAATAGTGATGGAGCCACTGCGCGGCGGCGCGCTGGCAAACATACCCAAGGCGGTTCTGGATATTTTTGCCGCTTATGGCAAGCCCAGAATAGCTGTGGAATGGGCATTAAGGCATGTCCTGGATAGGCAGGAGGTTGTAATGGCCCTGTCAGGTATGGGCAAAATGCAGGAGCTGTGGGAAAACGTGGCCATAGCCAGTTCCGCCAGGATCAACTCCATAAGCAGGGCAGAAAGGGCCATTCTGGACAAGGCCAAAGCCTGGTTTGATGCCAGGATGGCCGTGCCATGCACAGGCTGCGGCTACTGCAAGCCCTGCCCCTTTGGGGTGAATATTCCGGAGGTTTTTGGTTTGTGGAACAGGGCACTCATGTTTGACAACAGGGAAAAAGCCCGTAGATCATATAAAAGCGAGTTTGCCGCTGCAGGGGGGCCTCTGGACTGTACCCAGTGTGGCCAATGTATTCCGCTATGCCCGCAGGGCATAAACATTCCGGCAAAGCTAAGGGAATCCAGACAGTTTTTTGAGCTATAAAGCCCCTCCGGCTAAAAATGGCAGGGCTATAAAGTTGCCCAAGGCGCCGCCCAGGCTGGAAAAGAAAAACACCAAAAGCACATGGCTTACCTTGTTGCGATAAAAGCCTTTGACCGTTGCAATATCTGCAGACAGGGTCTGAAAGTCCTTGACAGTGGGCTTTTTAAGCCAGGCCTCTGTAAGGGCGGCAAAGAAGCCCACGGCCACAAGCGGGTTCAGCGTTGCAATGGGCGCAGCCAAAAAAGATACAAGTATGGTTAATGGGTGGGCAAGGCACAGGGCCGAGCCCAATGCCGCAAGTGTGCCGTTCAGGAATATCCAGCGCAATACCAGCCTTAGGCTGGCTTCCGCCCCGGAGTTTATAAAGCCCAGGCCTATAAGCCCCACTATCAGTGCCGGTATCAGCCAGCCGGCGGATTTTGCAAAAAAACCTTTGGGCGGCAGCTTGTCCAATTCCGATACATCTGTCAGCCCGGCCCCGGTATTCGGGCTGTCCGGATTTTGCAGTCTTTCCTGCTCCTCATCCGCAAAGCGTTTAAGCCATGCCTCTACCCCGCTTTTATGACCGGCTCCTATTACCGCCACAAGGCGCTTGCCGGGGCTGGTCCATATCCTGGCCGCTAGATAGTGGTCCCTTTCGTCAATAAGCACTTCTTTTACGCTAGGAAGATAGGCTGCAAGTTCTTCCATCATTTCTTCCAGCTCCGAGCGGTTTTTAAGTTTTTCTATTTCTTCTGCGCTGGGTTTTTCCGTGGAAAAGGCCGCCTCAAGCAGCTGGGCTGCCAGCTTTGCCCTTGTCCACAGCCCGCTCTTGGCCCAGGCCCTCCGCAATGTAGTCTGCACATCCCTGTCGCAAAAATAATATGGTATGCCGGCTTCTTCCGCCGCACTTACAGCGGCCGCCATCTCTTCTCCAGGTTTGATCCCGGCATCCAGCCCCATGCGTTTCTGAAAGGAAGACAGGGCCAGGTTGGCCAACAAAAGAAAGGCCTTGCCGTCCTTTATTATTTTGACAATATCGGTTTTTTCCCATGCATCAGCAGACTTCATGGAACGCCAGCGGGCTTCGTCCAGCTCTATGCAAAGCCCGTCAGGGCTTTCTTCCTTAATGGTTGCAACAACTTCTTCCACACTATCTTTTGAAACATGGGCTGTGCCCACCAATACAATTCTTCTATCCAAAAGTTCAAGGATGCTCAAGGTATCAGACATTTTATCTCCATTGGCCGGGCTTATTTGCTTGATTGCAGCCTGGCAAGCTCGGCTTCTGCCATACGGTATTCTGGGCTCCCCACCCTGTTGTAATCAAGGGACATTTTTATGTAGTTGACCGCAAGCGGGGTCCTGCCCCTGCTTGCCCAGTAAACACCCAGATAAAAGAGGAGCCCGGCCTTGGCATCCAGTTTTTTTTCCGAATTTATTTTAAGTTCAAATTCATTAACATTGTCATTCTGGTCAAATACCAGCCTAAGGGCAAGCCACTGTGCTGGGTACTTGTCCCTGGATATTTTGGACAGGTTTTTTTCTGCATAGGCTTTTGCGGCCTTCATGTTGCCAGCCTGCATAAGGCTCAGGCCCGCAGCTATCAAATACTCCGGATGGGCAGAGCTGTATGCGGAAGCCTTGTCAAACGCCGAATAGGCGTCCTGCCAGCGGCCAAGGCGCCATGCCAGTATGGCCATGGATTCGTAGGAATACCAGTAATCTGGGTATAGCCTGGCAGCAGTTTTATAATCATCAAAAGCGCCTGAATCCTTGCCATCGCTTTCCAGAATTGCCGCCCTGTATATGTAAGGCAGGAAGTATTCCGGATCCAGTTCTATGCTTTTGTCCAGGTCCAGCTTTGCGGCTTCTTTGCGCCCGGTGTCCATATACAGCCTGCCCCGTTCCACATAAGCCCAGGAAGAGCCGGGAGCAAGGCTGATGGCTTTGTCCAGATCCGCTTCACTGTCCGCATAGCGGCCAAGGCTGTACAATACCCTGCTTCTGTCCAGGCGGGCCAGGGCATCAGAAGGGTTTGCGTCCACCGCCCTGTTCAAAAGCGCCAGCGCGGATTTTTCATCCTTGCGCTTCAGCCTGACTTTTGCCAGGCCGATAAGGGCATTTGAATTGTCCGGCTGCAATTTTAGAGCTTTGTTGAAGCTTTCTTCGGCTTTGCTGTAATTCTTGCCTTCATAATATACGGAACCCATGGCTGCATTGGCATCGGGATTTTGCGGGTCAATAGCCAATATGGCTTCCAAAGCCGCCTGGCTTCCTTTGACATTGCCAGAAAACCTGTCCAGCTCCGATTTTACAAACAGGGCATCTACATTGTCAGGGTGCTTTTCCAGTTCCAAAACTAGGCTTTTTCCGGCTTCTTCCATCTTTCCGCTGGACAGGAGAAGCCCAGCCTTAAGCACTGGATAGCTTCGTGAATCCGGCACCAAATTTACAAGCTTTTCTATAATTTCCAGGGCAATATCCAGCCTGCCTCCATTTGTTGCTTCGTATAAAGCAGCCAAATAAGCCTTTTCCTTTTCTTCCGTGTCCGGCTCGCCAACAGTGATTATTGTATCCGGTGTTTCGCCGGGTTCAAGCGGCGGCTTTTCCGGCAGGCCTTTGCATGCAGCCAGCAATAAAAGTATTAAAGCCAAGCCAAGCCAAGCTGCACTTAGGGCTGATCTTTTCTTCATTTTTTCTCCCGCTAGTTATTACCTGTCGTGGCAAAAGGTTAGTTCCCCAAAGCTTAGTGGTTCTTAAAATTTTGTGCCCTATACAATTACAGAGTAGCAGAAAGGCAAAATCTGCTCAATAATCCAAATTTTAGCGCCAGACCGTTTGCATTTTTTATAATTGATTGTACAACAATAATTTGTTGCCACCAAGCTTCGGGGAAGCAAATACAGGTTGCGCAAGCTGTCAAGGAATGTATATATTTATACTGCCATGAAAACAAACGCCCTGGCTCGAGCCATATTCACTGTCCTTTTTTACCTTGCCGTTCTTGTTTTGCTGGTAGTGATACAATTCCCGTCCTTTGGACCGCGCTTGTTTCAATCAGGCAATATCAGTATCAAGGCCATGCCGGCCCAAAACGAAGATGGCTACCGTTTCATGGAAATTTCCGCGGACGGCCTGAAATTCACTTTTTCTGAAGACTATCCCCTTGTACTTAGAGACAGCAATGCCAGGGAGCACAGGCTGCTGCCTGAATTTTTTGAAGAAATAGAAAAAGGTTTTTTTATCCGTTTTTCTGACGGCACATCCCTTAGCGTATTAAGTGACAACGAAGGGTTGACAGTTTGGAACATACAGCCAAAAACAAATGCTGTAAGCGCAAATATTCATTATGAACTGCTTAGGAGTGCAAGCCAGGCAGCCCCCGGAAATGAAGGGGCGCTTCGCATGACTTACAGACAGACTGCTTACAGGATAAGCGGGGCCAGGCTAGGAGAAAACCCCGGGGAGCTGAGCATTCTGGCCCAACGCGGAGTTTGGAAACCCTTTTATGCAGCGCCGGAACTGGAAGAAGCAAAGCCAGTCCAGAGCAGCGCTTTTATAGCACAGGCTGCCATGGAAACATCCGCCTGGAACAAGGCAATTGCATCATGGCGGGACAAGGCATGGCAGGGGCTGTCCGGCCCTGGCTTTAGCATAGAAAATGCCGAATGGAAAAACAGGGACAGGCCTGACGCCGCCTACAGCTTCGATGAAGCCAATTTTATAGCCTACATGGCCGAGGCCATGCGCAGGGAAATGTATGACTCGGCCAGGACTATCCAGACTGCCGTAAAAGCCAATCATGCGGACAAAATAAGCTGGCTTGCCGTGCCGCTGGCAGGCCGGACAGCCGCTATGAGCGCTTTTGAAGAAAGCAACCTTGCAGAGCTAAGGGCCATAGAAAAGCAAATCCAGGCACGCTCGGCTAGCATATTTTATAAAAGCGAGATTATCCATTTTCTTTTTGACATGGCGCCATACAGCTTGGCAAAAGAAGCCTTGAATATAGCCAGGCAAGCCGATTTTTCAAAAGCGGATCCCGTACAGGCTATAGCACTGATAGAAGCCTGGCTGGATGCAAAAGATTATTTAAGCGATGACGAAAACCCCTTTGCCAGAGCAGTAGACCTTGTGGACAAGACCCTTATTCCGGCCATAAGAAAAGTGGAAGGCGCGTTCTTCCTGCAGCTTGATGCTGATGGCCGCTGCGACAGCCTGAGCAGCCTGAGAATAGGCAAAAGCCTTGTAAGGCTCGGAGAAAGCACAGGCAAAAGCCTTTATACCGGCATAGGGCAGAGCCTTATAGTCAGCCTTTTGAATATGTCGGAACCTGACGGATCGTTGCCGGCCTATGTTACGGTAAAAGGGGATAGCCTTGCCAAAAGCCAGGAAAAATTGCAGCCGTCTCTGGCATACAAGTATATAGGCGACAACTCCTATTATCCCCATTATATCAGCTTTTTTAAAACCCTTGGTCCCGGCAGCTGGGCCTGGACCTGTGCTCAGGAATTGCAGCTTGAATACAGCCCGGAAAAAACTGTGATCAGTGCATTTTATCCCATATCTTCCACCCATTATCTGGTTTTATACGGGGTAAAACCTTTTGTAAAAGTGCAGCTTTATGATATTGATTACAACATGGATCCCAATTTTGAAAACTACAATGCATCCGGCTATTTTTTTAAGCGTTCCAGCAATGTTATGTATCTTAAAATGCGCCATAAGGCAAAAAAAGAAGACCTTCGCCTGTATTATTGAGCTTTAAAGCAAAAAACAGCTTGTTGACAAAATTTTATTCTTGCCGCAAAGCTAAATTGGACATAATTTTATTTATATTGTTTGAATAATGGCGTATAATATAGGAAATTTATTCCAGAAACCGATCAGGGGAACAATGGAAACAAAATTTGAAATGGAACAAAAAGAGAAAATTCTGGATATTATCGCCCAGCGCGATGAATATGAAAAACAAATTTTTGACCTGAAACAGCTGCTGGAAATATCCAAGAGCCTGAATACCACACTTGATTACAGCATACTTATAGATTCCATATTGTATATAATAATGGGCCAGATGAAGGTCTTAAAAGCTGCGCTATACGCCAAAAAGGGAATTGAATCCTCCAGATTTTACCTTCACAGAAATTGCAAGGGCTTTGATATTGACCATAATCATGATTATTCAATAGCCGACAACGCTCCTGCCATGAGGCTTTTTGCAAAAGAGACCAGGGCATGGTCGCCGGAACAGATAAAAACCAGGCTTGAGGGATATGGAGGACTGGAACCCCTGTTGCGCCTGGACCCCTGCCTTATAGTGCCCATGAAAGCCAAAGGAATAATAAACGGCCTTATTCTGGTGGGAGACCCCATTTTAAGCAGCGACTTCTCAGACTATGACAGGGATTATATTTTCAATATAGCCATTCTGGCATCCACAGCCATAAACAACGCATTCCTGTTTGAAATGACAACAACTGACATGATGACCAAACTCAGAATGAAGCACTATTTTGTCAGTGCCCTGTCAGAAAAAATGGAAGAAAGCGCATTTACCGACAACCCCCTAAGCGTAATCATGTGTGACATAGACCACTTCAAGCTTTTTAACGACCAGTATGGGCACAGTTGCGGAGATGAAGTGCTCAAAATGGTTGCAAAGCTGATACAAAGCCAGACCAGGGCAAATGATGTTGCAGCCCGCTATGGCGGAGAAGAGTTTTGCATCATGCTGCCGGGCACAGGAATCAAGACTGCCAACATAATAGCAGAACGAATAAGACAAAAAGTGGAAAAAATGAAACTGGCTTATGAAAACAAAAGCTTGAACGTAACGCTGTCGCTCGGGCTTGCACAGTATGATCCAGACAAGGATTTGTCTCCCAAGGCTCTTATTGACAGAGCAGACAAAGCCATGTATTTGTCAAAGCAACATGGCAGAAACAGGGTGTCCACCTTTTAATGGCCAAAATCACACTGCACTATCCTCCGGACTCTTCCGGGAAAAAGCCCCAAACGGCAAGTTTTGATGCCAGCCCAGCCATATCTGTCCTGGTGGCGGCATGGAAAGAAGGCCATGCTTTGAGGCATGACTGCGGCGGCAGGGCCCAATGCGGCACTTGCAGGGTACAGCTTCTGTTAGGCCGGATGAGCCCCATGGGCGAAAAAGAAAGACAGAAACTGGACGAACTTGGAGCCGGCAAAACAGAAAGGCTTGCCTGCCAAGCCAGGGCCGGCTCCGACCTGGAACTAAATGCTGTATTTCCTGTTTCTGTTAAAAGTTTTTAAAAAGCGCAAGAAGGGGGCAAGCATGAACACTGAACAATTAAAGCCGGGTATGACTGGCCAAAAAGAGCTTGTGGTAAGCCTTGAACTTACAGCCAGCCATCTTGGCTCTGGCGGAGTTCCGGTTTTTGCCACGCCCATGATGGTTTTGGCCATGGAAGAAGCTGCAAGAGCCGCGGTAGACAGCATTCTGGATCCTGGCTTTGCTACCGTGGGTTATCACCTGGATATAAAGCATTTGGCACCAACAAGCCTTGGACAAAAGGTGACCGCAAGCGCAAAGCTGCTGGAAATAAACGGCAAGCTGTTAAGCTTCAGTGTGGAAGCCCATGATGAAAACGGCCTGATAGGTGAAGGCAGCCATGTAAGGGCCATAATAAATATAGACAAATTCAAGGAAAAACTTGTAAACAAAAAGAAAAACTGAACTCCCTGCCAGGCCGTACACGGGCCCGGAAAAGCAGGGTATTGGATATTATAGCGAATCTGGAATATACTGAAATAAAAGGAGCTATTATGGCTGATCTATCTAGCACATTTATGGGTCTGCATCTTGCGAACCCCATCATATTAGGGTCTTCAGGGCTTAGCACAACAAAAGACGGTGTAGCCAGAGCTATAAAAGCGGGGGTTGGAGCCATAGTTCTTAAATCCCTGTTTGAAGAACAGCTAAGGGCCGAGCTCAAACAGGCCAATCTTGATACAGATGCACATCCAGAAGCAGCTGCTTTTATAGAAGGCCAGGGTATGACAGAAGGAACCTCAGAATATCTTGCCCATATAAAGGCGGCCAAAGCTGCAGCCAATGCCGCAGGCACCAAGGCTCCCGTTATTGCCAGCATCAACGGTACCGGAGATCCTTTCTGGCTTGAATTTGCATCCATGGTAGAAGGTGCCGGAGCGGATGCACTTGAACTCAATTTGGGTATAGTTCCATCCAACCCGGATTTGAGCGCTTCAGAAATAGAAGAAGGGCTAATTAACCTTGTTTCCAAAGTGGCAAAGACAGTTAAGATTCCGGTATGCGCCAAGCTGGGCGCTTCTTATACAAATATAGGCAATGTTGCAAAACGCATGGCAAAAGCTGGCATAAAAGGACTCACTCTGTTTAACCGTTTTTACAGGATGGACATAGACCTGGACAACATGAGCCTGGCTTCCGGCCCTACCCGCAGCAGCCCGGAAGCTTATCACGAAAGCCTTAGATGGATTTCCCTGCTGGAAGGCAGGGTCGGAGCCGATATATGCTCTTCTGGCGGAGTTTATGACGGCCTGGCAGCGCTTCGCCTGGTGGCTGCTGGGGCAAGCGCAGTACAACTGTGCTCAGCCGTATACACTAAAGGTTTTGGCGTAATAAGCTCCACCATACAGGAAATGAACAGCTGGATGGATGAACACGGGGTAGCAAAGCTTGGTGATATCAGGGGCCGGCTGGCCAGGCGCAATTCCGACAAACCCGAATTATATGGACGCTTGCATTATGTAAAGGCATTGACTGGCCAGGGTTGATGCATTTTTGGCAGGCTGACAAACCCGGTGTTTGCTGCCAGCCTGTCATCAGTTTTTATCGAGTCAAAAAACAACAGCTGGAGCCGCTGTTTATTCCTTCCACTTTATAAAAAACTTGAGCGGCTTTTCCAGCACCATTATATCTATGGCCTTGACACTTAAAACAGCGGAGCGACTGCCGGTTTTTGCATCGATTTGTCCGGAAATTTCGACGATTGGACCCGGGACATTCAGCTCAAGTCTAAAATACTGGTCATCAATGGATGAAGCGGCTGTTTTGCCCAACAGCCCGCCTAGCATGGTCCGGTATTCATTGGCACTTACGGGGTTGTCATAAAAAGCCGGAAGCTGCAAGGATTCCAGCAAATCTTCGTCCAGCCCAGGAAA
>JAKPMS010000134.1 GCA_029548805.1 Spirochaetota bacterium
ATAATACAGTGTTTGTTTTTGAGAGCCCGGGTTTCTGCCAAGAAAAATGCCCGGGCTTTCTTCTCCTTTCTTCCTGATTATCGGAAGAAATAATCCGGGCATTTGAATTAGTTTTTCACTTTTTTATGCGGGAATTAACACTACTTTGAAAAAAACAGAATCTCCTTGCTACAATTTCTTGCAGCCTTTAAAATTCTTCCTTTTGATGATGACGATGCGGAACAATTTGGAATAATACGCTCTGATCTAAAAAAAAGAGGCACAATAATTGGCCCCTACGATATGCTCATTGCAGCTCAAGCTTTGTCAAAAAATATTATCTTAGTCACAAATAATATAAAAGAGTTTTGTAGAATCGAAAATTTAAGAATTGAGGATTGGAAAGACTAATTGTTACTTCCCCCAAAATAAAGTGCCAAATTAATTAAAATGCCTGGGCGTCATCAGCGTGCTAGTCTTAAAAATTAGCACGCTGATAAAGCGGATTTGTGAAAAGAGCTGTAACGCTAGCTAAGCTTTGGGGAACTAATCTATGTTTATCATGTTGCTCAGTGCTTCAAGGCTAAGCCCAAGATTCAAGGCCACTTTGGCGCCCGGGCCGGATTCCCCAAAACGTTCTATTCCAAGGAAGGAGTGGGCAATACCATCCCACCAAGCCGAGCGGCCCGCTTCACAGGCAATAATTTTTGCTTCCGGCGGTACAAGCATGTTCCTGATTTCTTTTGGCTGGGCCAAAAAGCTTTCTAACGAAGGCACCGATACCACGCGTATGGATTTTGTGTTTAGTCCGGAAGCAGCCTTTAGTGCCAGCTCCACTTCGCTTCCGGAAGCCATAACAACGATATCCACTTCTCCATGGCAGTTTTTTGCCACGTAGGCTCCAGTTCTGAATGTGGCTTTCCAGTCCGGGTCTGCCTTTGGAAAGACTCCCAGATTTTGTCTGGACAGGATGAGGGCTGTAGGACCATCCCGCCTTTCCATGGCCATGGCCCATGCTTCATTTGTTTCTTCGGCATCAGCCGGCCTTAGTACCAGCAAGTTGGGAATGGCCCGCAATGCCGCTAGATGCTCTACCGGCTGATGAGTGGGGCCGTCTTCTCCCACATATACCGAATCATGAGTCAGTATATATATGACGGGAAGGCCCATGAGGGCTGACAAGCGCAGGCTGGGCCTTAGGTAATCCGAAAACACCAGGAAGCTTGCGCAGAAAGGCCTGAAACCGCCATGCAAAGCAAGCCCGTTGGAAATGGCAGCCATGGCATGTTCCCTTACGCCATAATGCAGCATTCTGCCAGCCCGGTGGTTTCTGGAATAGGCTTCTCCGGGTAGTTTGGTGGAATTTGGGCCGGTCAAATCTGCCGAGCCGCCGACAAGGCCGGGCCAGGCTTTTGCAATGGCAGTCAGGGCAGCACCCGATGCAGCCCTTGTTGCCAGGCTTTCTTCCTGTTTGTATTGAGGCCAGGCTGTTTCCGACATGCTAGTGCCGCTTAGCATGGCATCCAGCTCCATTGCCAGCTCAGGCTCTTTTTTGCGCCAGTTAGCATATAAGGTTTCCCATACTGATCTGGCAGCAGAAAGCTCTCCCAAGCGTTTGTCAAAGAAAGCCCTTGCTTCAGGGTCCACCCAGAATTCGCTGTTGTTCGGTATTCCTATGGCCTTTTTTGCAATTTTGGCTTCTTCTGCACCCAGGGGGGCTCCATGCGCCTTTGCCGAGCCTTGTACGGCCGGGGAGCCTTTGCCAATAATGCTTTTAAGTATAATTAAGCTGGGCTGCTGTTTGTTTTCTTTAGCCAGCGCAACAAGCTTTCTTATCTCATCTGCATCATACATGTCGCCTTCCAGCACCTGCCAACCATAAGCCCTGAAACGGGCTGCTACATCCTCTCCAAAAGACAGTTCGGTGCCGCCGTCTATGGTAATGGAATTGTTGTCATAAAAAACTATGAGCTTACCAAGGCCCAGATGGCCAGCAAGAGAAGCCGCTTCGGAAGCTACGCCTTCTTGCAGGCAGCCGTCTCCCGCCAACACCCAAGTGTAGTGGTCAAATATTTTGCCACTGCCGGTATTAAAGCGGGCTGCCAGCATGGTTTCTGCAATGGCCATGCCCACAGCTGTTGCAAAACCCTGCCCCAAGGGGCCTGTTGTTGTCTCTACCCCCGGACAGGCGCCATATTCCGGATGCCCGGCGCATGGCGAGCCAATCTGCCTGAAGCTTTTTATGTCGTCCATGGAAATGTCATAAGAGGACAAATGCAGGGCCGCATAAAGCAGCATGGAGCCGTGCCCGGCAGAAAGCACAAAACGGTCCCTGTCCAGCCATAGCGGCTTTTTGGGGTCGTGCTTCAAAAATTCTCCGTACAGCATGGCTCCAAGTTCGGCACAACCCAGGGGCAGCCCGGGATGCCCTGAATTGGCTTTTTGAATTGCGTCAATACTAAGGCCGCGTATGGTTCTGGCTGCAGCCATAATGGCTTTGTTATCCATGTTTTATCTCCTTGCCTTTTCAGGTTAATATGAAGCGGCTTTTGCTGCAAGGCCAAAGATCCGTTTGTCACCAAGCTTTGGAGAACTGCATTTGTATTACATGCAGACTGGATACATTTGGTTCATTTTGTTTATATTGTTAATATGAAAAGCATAATTTTGCTTGTTGCCGGAGCAGCCCTCCCTTCAATAATTATTATTATTTTGCTTTTAAGGGCAGACAAAGCCAGGCCTGAACCCATAGGCCTTATAGGGCGCAGTGTTTTTTACGGATTTTTGGCCAGTATTCCTGCTGTCATAATTGAACTTTTTCTGGATTCCTTCTTGGGGCTTTATCCCGGGCTTTTGGGAATTGCCCTTAAGTCTTTTATCATTGCTGCCCTTGTTGAAGAAGGCCTTAAATACTTTTTTTTGAATCGCTACCTGTATTATAACCCGGCATTTAACGAGGTGATGGACGGTATAGTATATGCCGCCTGTGTAAGCCTTGGCTTTGCATTTGCAGAAAATCTTTTATACGGGATGGATGGAGGATGGGTGCTTTTGATGAGGGCTTTTACAGCTGTACCCATGCACGCAGCTGCCACCGGTATCATGGGCTTTTGGCTTGGGCTGTCCAAGACCATGCAGGAGCCGGTCCAGGCCAATGCAGCCAAACGCAAGGGGTTTTACTATGCGCTTGTGATACATGGCGCTTATGACTTCTTCCTTTTTATGGGCTCGACCTTTGCCTTGGGAGCGCTGGTTGTGCTTTTTTTGGCTACCAGAAGTCTAAGGGCTTTGGTAAAAAGGGCCAAAGCCATTGACGACCGGAACTTTGCAATAAGGGATGCGCTGAACAGCCTATAATTATTAACTCCAGTTTGCCGGGAATGGAAGTGGATTTACGGGCTTAATTGTGCAGAAACGGGTTTTATTTGGAAGTCTTGTACAAATCAAGTTCCATATTTATTTCTTCCCATTCCCGATTCAGTTTGCCGCTTTCTTCCTCTATGCTGTTTATTCTGGCCTGAAGTTCCTTCATTTTGTCTCCGCTGGAATAGTTGGACTCCAAAGCCATGTCCAAAAGCGTCTTTTGCTTTTGTATATCTAGCTTTTCAAGCAATGAAAGAATTTCTTCTTCGCGGCGTTTTAGCTTGTCTGCTTCGCTTTTCCGCTTTTTATCCAGGTATCGTGCTGTTTTTGAATCCATGAACTTGTAATTGTCAGGATCAGGTGCCGGTTTTTGCCTGTTTGCAGGCTTTTCATTGCCCTGAGCTGTTGAGTAACATCCTTCGGATTGCTGTTCTGACTTTTTTTGCAGATAGTATGAATAATCGCCGTAATATAGCCTGGGCGAGCTGCCGCAGGACAGTTCCAGCACCCTGTCCGCCAGACCTTCTATAAAAAACCTGTCATGGGAAACAAACAGGACCGTGCCGTTAAAGCGCTTTAACGCATCAAGAAGCAGGTCTTTGGAGTCCAGGTCAAGATGATTTGTGGGTTCGTCCAGCACAAGCAGGTTTGCCGGGCGCAAGAGCAGTTTTAAAAGAGCCAGTCTTGCCCTTTCTCCGCCGGAAAGGACCGACACCTTTTTGCTTATATCGTCTCCCCTGAACAGAAACGCTCCCAAAAGATTCCTTAGCCCTGACTGCATGGCGTTTGGGCAGGCAGTTTCGGCTTCTTCTTCAACAGTAAGAGAGTTGTCAAGGGAATCGCTTACATCCTGTGAAAAGTATGCAACAGAGATACCGCTGCCAAGCTTTAACTGGCCTTGGTAATCTGTATCCACTCCGGCGATTAGCCGCATCAGGGTGGATTTTCCGGATCCGTTTTTACCCACAAAAGCAATTTTCTGCCCGGAGTCAATGCTGATGCTCAATTCATCCACAACCTGCTTTTGGCCATATGATTTTTTCAGCTTTTCCATGACTACAGCTATTTTCCCGGAATGCGGAGCGGGCGGAAAGCTGAAACGCATCTTTTTCATGCCCTCTGGGATTATGATCTGTTCCATTTTTTCCAGCATTTTGACCCTGGACTGCACCTGGGCTGCTTTTGTAGGCTTGTAGCGGAATCGTCTTATAAAATCTTCAGTCCGGGCTATTTCTTCCTGCTGCTGCTGCCAGCTTTTAAAAAGTGTTTCTAGCTCTTCTTTTCTGCGTTGTTCGTATGCGGAATAAGTGCCGGTATAGCGATCCAGTTTGCCATTCCACAATTCATATACCTCATTGACTGTGGTGTCCAGAAAAGAGCGGTCATGGGAAACCACAACAAAGCCGCCGCCAAAACTGCCAAGAAAGTTTTCCAGCCAGTCCCTTGCTTCCAGGTCCAGATAGTTGGTGGGCTCATCTAGCAGCATTATGTCTGGGTTTTCCAGAATTACTTTGGCAAGCGCCACCCTCATTTGCCATCCGCCAGACAATTCTTCTATGTTGCGGTCAAGTTCTTGCTGGTCAAAGCCCAGGCCTTCCAAAACCTCCCTTATTCTGTCACGCCTGTGCCAGTAGCCCGAACCGGATATGCTGTCCTCCAGATGCTGATAGTTTTCCAGAAGTATATCCAGGCCGGGACTGTCTTTTTGCAGCTTTTCCATCTGGCTGGCTATGGCATCACGCTCTGCCACCAGCTTTTCTATTGCGCTGTATGCCTTTTCCGCTTCTTCGTAAATGGAGCAGCCGGAAAAAAAGGCGCCAGCCTGGGGCAAATAGGATATTCTGGTTCCCTTCTGTATGGCCCTGTCACCCGAGTCCGGAGCTTGAATGCCTGCTATTATTTTAAGGAGGGTGGTTTTTCCTGTTCCATTGGGTCCGGCCAGGGCAGCTTTGGTGCCCGAGGACATGAACAGGGCTACATCGAGGAGTATATCCCTGTCTCCAAAAGCAACAGAAACGCCGGTAAACTGAACAAAAGCCATAGTATTATTTCATTATGTGGAAGGACGCCAGGTCTTCTATATTCATGGCATTTACGACCGCCATTGATACAGCTTCTTTGGGAACCAAACCCAAAATAAGCTGCTCACCCCTAAGCTTATATACGAATGATATTTTTGGCCTTTTGGGACCGTCAAAAACAAGAGAAAAAGCTCCGTCCCACAGCTTGTATGAATCCTCGGAAAGATAAAGATCCATGCTTATGGACCCTACTTCTCCGGCATCTTCCGGTATGACATAAGGGCTTAAAGTTCCGTATGATATCCAGGTAAAGCGTCCGGAGCGCGTAATGATCAGGATGCCATAAAGTTCACTCTCGTAGCGGTCACCCCATGTCAAAAAATCGGCCAATTTGGCTAGCCTTTTTCTTTCCTCTGCATTTATTACGGAAATAACATCCTTGTCATGAAGCACAAACTCGTAAGACAGTTTGGCGTCCAGCCCTTCCGCTTCCCTGATTTTTTTCAGGGCTTCCTGCGGTACTTCCGACTGGGATGGAGTAAATAGCAGACTGCCGGCTTTTGTAAATACAAAGCTTGCAGCTCCGGGTATAATTTCAAAAGTACCGTCAGCTAGCTGGTTTATGGATTCATACCTGTAAATTTTGGAAAAACCCGGTCTTTCTACCCTGATTATCTGTCGTTGCGGGTCCGTAAAAATGCCATAGCGCGCCTGATAAGCCGACAAATCCATAATTCCGGATTCCACCATACTGTTAAAGTAGTCTGGCCTCCAAACATTGTCAAAAAGCGCCGACAAACCTACAGAGCTGTCAACACTTGATTTGTCTATTTTGGGTCTTTTTTCATTTTGGGCATGATACAGGGCAAGCTGGTTGGAAAATATGTAGCCTCTGGTACCGTCTTCCGCAATAGCCAGATACCAGTCGCCTTCCAGCTCTTTTCCGCCTGTTTCTACTGCCGCGCCTTCTACTTTGTGCAAAAGTTTGACATCCTGGTCAAGCCTGAGCCTGTATACCTGGTCAGCTGTGTTTTCCGGCTTGCTTCTCATAACAAGCCCATCCCTTAACGCCAGGGCCATCAGGTCAACATTTTCCTTGTTGCTGTCCAGTGCTTCCATGGCTTTTTTTTTGGTTTTATATAATTCCAGCCGCCATAAATCCACTTCTTCTTTGGCCTTGGAACCAGGGACAGCTACTGCCCATGTTTTGGTGATGCTGGATTTAAAGTGCACAGCCGCAATGGTTCCAAAGTTCAGTTCAGAGTCATCCTGGGGCCATAGAATCAGGCCCCAGCCTTCTTTGGCGGAGCAGGAAAAAAAAAGCATAGATACCATTGCAAAAAACAAAAATGTCAAAACCGGGCTTTTATAAAGCTTGCCTAAGTATCGAGCTTGCCAGGATGTGACAAATACTGTTTTAAAATTTCTTGGCATAAGCATAGAAAACCTATTTTACTGAAGCCTGGCTTTCTTGTCACGTACAAATTTTGTTTTATTCCTGTTTTTGCTTGCATCAAGCTTCAAGTAATGTTAAAATTTGACTTCTAGGCATTATCTATTTTCAGTTCTTATAATTCTTTAAGGAGGATTCATGAAACGTTTTGTATTGGTTTTTGCAATTATAGCCGCTGTTTTTGCAATTTCCTGTGTCAGTGAACCGGCTGTTTCTTCAATAACCGAGCCCGCTGGTGAAGTTCAAATAGCCATACTTCATGTAAATGATACGCATGGGCATCCATTGCCTTTCAGCGACTCAAAAGGGAAAGCAGTGGGCGGATTGCCTGCCATGGCCAATCTTGTAGGCCAGACCAAGGCCCAGTTTAAAAATGTACTTGTTCTGGATGCTGGCGACTATAACACAGGCATGACAGAGTCCAACTTTTTCAAAGCGGAGCCGGACATTACGGGCCGCAACATGATAGGCTTTGATGCCGTAACCCTTGGCAACCACGAGTTTGACAACGAACTTTCTGTACTTGAAGCTCAGAAAGCCAAGGCCGAGTTCCCCCTGCTTTCTGCAAATGCTGTTACAAAAGACGGTAAATACATTGCCGACAAGCCATATATCATCAAGGAATTCCAGGGTGTCAAAGTTGGCATTTTTGGCCTTACCACGGCAGAAACTGCCATAATAGGCAATCCCGCCATTGTAAAAGACCTTGTTTTCAGGAATGAAATCGAAGTTGCCAAAGAAATGGTCAAAGTGCTAAGAGAGCAGGAAAAAGTAAATGTTGTCATAGCGCTTGTGCACCTTGGCCTGGATCCCACAAACATACCTGGTGCAAAAGGTGTAGCAGAAGCAGTTTCGGGCATCGATCTGATCATAGACGGCCACAGCCATACTTTTGTCCAGGAGCCCCTCATTGTAAACGGCACTCCAATAGTGCAGTCCTTCCAGTGGGGTATATATGTAGGCAAGGGTGTACTGACTGTAAAAGAAGGCGCTGTAAGCAATTTCAGCTGGGAGCCAGTGCCAATCAATTTCAATGACAAAGACGGCAAGCCCCTGGACCCGCAGTTTGAGCAGGACCCCGCCATAAGGTCAGCCCTTATGGTATACCGGAACAAAGTGGAAGATATGCTCAAGGAAAAAATTGGCTCGGCAGCTGCTCTGTTCCCCAATGCCAAATCACGCCTGGAAGAAACCGCAATAGGCGATTTTGTTGCAGATGGCATGAAATCCTATCCTGCAGCCCAGGGTGTGGACTTTGCAATAGCAAACGGCGGCGGAATACGCGCAGACCTCCCTGCAGGGGATGTGACCATCAAGTCGATTTTCACCATTCTGCCCTTTGATAACTACCTGGTAATACTTAAAATGAAGGGTTCAGACCTGATGGGCCTGTTTGACTTTATACCAACCCTTATTGGCAAAGGCGCTTATGCACAGGTATCGGACGGCGTCAGCTATACCATCAATACCAAAACCGGCAAATGCGAAAACATCCTTGTGGGCGGCAAGCCCATAGACCCGGACAATGTTTACACCATAGCCACCAACGACTATATGGCCGGCGGCGGTGACGGTTATGTGGTATTCAAGAAGGCCCTGTCTGTTTATAACACCAGTGCCTATCTCAGGGATGTGGTAACCGATTATGTCAAACGCCTTGGCAAACCGCTTGCTCCGGAGATCAAGGGCAGGGTAAAAATTATTAACTGATATTACGATTTTGACTGGATTTTAAAATAAAGGCTGCCCCGGATGCTTCCGGGCAGCCTTTATTTTATTACTGTTTGGCTTTTTTCTTTTTGGCTTCTTCTGCCTTGCGAGAAATGCGGTTCCATACGGAAGCCATGCCCATGGCTTTCTTGGCAAGAGCCAGGGTGGTATGGGCTTCTTCCCTCATCTTCATGGTGCCTTCGTATATTACCTCATCCACAAGCCCGTTTACCGCTTCGTAGCCTGCTCTGCGTTCCCTTATGGGGTCCAGAAAAAGGTTGATGGCTTTTGCTAGTTTTTCTTTTACTTCTACGTCACCAACCTTGCCTGCCCTGTAACGTGTTTTAAGTTCTTCTACCTCTTTTTTATCCGAATTGAACGCATCGTGGTACTGGAAAACCGGATTGCCTTCTACCTGGCCGGGTACGTCGGCTGACACCCTGTTCGGATCGGTATACATGGACATTACACGCTTCTCCACCGTCCTAGCATCATCCGAAAGGAAAATGGCATTGTTAAGGCTTTTTGACATTTTTGCGTTTCCGTCGGTGCCCACCAGGGAGCCGTATTCTGCCACAAGAACATCCGGTACCGGAAAGGTGTCGCCGTACAGATAGTTGAAACGCCTTGCAATTTCCCTGGTAACTTCCACATGGGCTACATTGTCCTTGCCTACGGGAACAAGATGGGCTCTTGGCAGAAGTATGTCGGCTGCCTGCAGCACAGGATAGCCCAAAAGGCCAAACGGCATTTCTTCTATGCCGGCCCCCTGTGCCATCTCCTTTATGCTTGGAATCCTGGACAGCCTTGGAACGGTTACAAGGTTCTGGAAGAAAAGAGTAAGCTCCACAACTTCCGGAACAGCACTCTGGACATATATCACGCTTTTTTTAGGGTCGATTCCGCAGGCCAGGTAATCAAGGGCAGCGGAGCGGATGTTTTCTGTTAAGCCCTCGATATGCTCCTTTTCCGGCTTGGTAGTAAGCGTGTGAAGGTCCGCAATTATAAAAAAGCATTCATATTCGTCCTGAAGCCTTACCCTGTTTTGCAGGCTGCCAACATAATGCCCCAAATGAAGTTTGCCTGTGGGCCTGTCTCCTGTGAGTATGCGTTTACGGCTCATAAATAAGTTCTCCGGTTTTTACTGTATTGGCTTAAAGTGCCCCTAAAGGGCAAAAAGTTGTGGTGTTTGCGGCGGGCTGCCTGGCAGGTTTCCACAAAAACCTGTCAGTCTTCAACGAAGGCTGCACAGACCCGCCCAAGGCCAGGCCCATGAACCCTTTAAAAAATTATACATAAGCTTATGATAAGCCTTTTTGCGCCTCTTTTTCAATAGTTAATGTCAGGAACTACACAAGCTCTTGATCGTTTAACCAAGTTGCAAATTGTTCTGCGTCAGTTGCGTCTATTGGAGACAGAAAGCATTTGCTAGTTCTCTGAAGCTTAGTGGTTATTAGTTGTTACTGTATGTAAACTTAAAGAAAATACAGGAGCAAAAAAGCTGTATTTGTAGTATTATTGAGCAGATTTTGGCTTTGCTTATGCTCTAATTGCTTTGCATAAATAATTTTACTTGCCAATAAGCTTCTAGGAACTAAGTAAACTTCAAGGATTCCGTATGGACAAGAGAGCTTCCAGCATAGACGCAGTAATTTTAAGGGTCAAGGATGTACCTTCCGGCGCAAGGCTGGTAAGCCTTTTATCGGCAGAAGAAGGCATTGTGGAGGCTTTCTCTTTTGGCGGAGCCAAAAGCAGGCTGCGCTCCCATGCTTCGCCCTGGCATTATGGCCGGGCTTGGCTGTACAATGACAGATCCAAAAACTTTATAAAACTGGAAGACTTTGATCCGGTGAATGAATTTGCCTCCCTTAGGTCCTCCCTGTTGAGCATAAGCGCGGCGTCTTTTGGCAGCGAATTTCTTCTGCTTACCGCTGCTCTGGGAGGCGATTGGGCCAGGGCCATGGAGCTGGCTCTGGGGTTTTTTGGAAGCCTGGACGAAAAGCCCGATGATGAAAGCAGAGTGGAGCGTGCTACGGCTCTTTTTGCCATTAGAGCTATTGAAGCCATGGGTTTGTGGCATTACGGGCAAGCTTGCCAGGTTTGTGCTGGTACAATGGCCAGGGATGATATACAATTTTATTCCCGAAGCAGGGCCGGTTTTGTTTGCGGGCATTGCGCCGGATATGACGATATAGAACTTTTGCCGGGCGCTTTGGCATGGCTGGCAGCTGTAAGGAACAAAAGTTTTAGTGATGCATGCAAGGTCGGGCTTGGGAATATGGCTGGCAGATGCCTTAAAACCATGGCTATGGATATGGCCAGAAAAGCTGTTGGATCGCCGATAAAAAGCCTGGAATCGGGGCTGTTATAACATAAGGAGT
>JAKPMS010000143.1 GCA_029548805.1 Spirochaetota bacterium
GTCCTGGGCTGTTACAGTGGATATGAACTCAAGCTCAGAAGCCAGCGTTGCTTCCAGTATGCCATACAAAGCGGACAGGGTTTGTTCCAAAGCCAAATCCAGCTTCCTGGTCTTTAGATAATAACCCAGAAACAGGGCTGTGGATAAATCACCCGAACCTTTTGGCGGGTTTTTAAACGCCAAGACAGGGCTTAATACTTTAAGCATTTTGCCATCAGCTCCGGCAAAAAAACCGGTATTTCCGTTATTTTCTTTATAGCTTGTTATAATTACCAGTCCGGGGCCAAGCTTTTGAATTTCCAAAACAGCTTTCAGGGCAGAAGCCTCATCCACTATATTTATACCACTGAGCATTTCTGCTTCAAATACATTGGGCATGGCTATATCCGCCAATGGCATGGCTTCTTTCAGGAAGAAATCCTTCAGCGCCGGCTTGACGTACATACCTTCCGGATAGTCACCCATTACCGGGTCGCAGCAATACAAAGCCTTGGGATTGGCTGCCTTGACTTTAAGCACTGCTTCCGTTATGGCCTTTCCTGTTGCGCTGTCTCCTATATAGCCAGTTAGTACGGCATCACACAAATGGAAAATATTCAGGTTTTCCAGGCCTAAAACAAGGTCTTTTATGTGTTCAGCCCCAAAAGCCATGCCCCTGTAACCCTGTTTTCCTGCATGGCTGGAAAACTGCACTGTATTGATGGGCCATAGCTCGTGTCCCATCCTTTCAAGAGCAAAAACAGATACCCTGTTGCCTACCCGGCCATAGACCACATGGGACTGTATAGACAGAATGTTCACAAAAACTCCATTTCCATTTTATCCGGCAATATGCTTGCGTTTAGCCCGGGAATTTATCCAGCTTTGCCATAATAAGAATCGGCATTTTCCATGGCCTTAAGCAAAATTACATTCAGCAAATCCAGTCCCCTGTCTGTTGGTTTAAGTGCTAATTCGTCCGCATGCAAAAGGTCCGGAAACTGCTTTTCCAATGAGCCAAAAACTTCAGATGCAGGGATTTTATAGCGTTCTACAAATTCATAAAAAACCAGGCCGCGCTTTGTTCTTAGAGCCATCATCAAAAATTCAAAAGCGGCATCCTTTTTATCCAATGATGTTTCAGATGCGCTTGTTGCAGGGTTTTTGTAATAATCATTGCCCAAAGCATTGCTTATGCGGATCGGGCATCCGTTTTCCATATTTATATTGGATACTGCCGATGGCCCAAGCCCATGCCAGTCGCCATAAGTCCAATATACCATATTGTGCATGGATTCCTGCCTGGGCCTGGCCCAATTGGATACCTCGTATCGTATTAAGCCATTTTTTGCCAAAATTTCATAGGCCGCTTCAAGATATTCGCTTTGTGCATCGGAATCAGCCAGCCCGTACAAACCTGATGCTGCAGCAGCAGCCATCGGGCTATCGGGGTCAAGAGTCAAAGCATACAACGAAATATGCCCTGCCCCATAGTCCAGCACACGGGATATATCGTTTTTAAGTCCGTCTATGCTTTGTCCCGGCAAGCCAGCAATAAAATCGACCGACCACAAAAAAGGCCAGTTCCTGCTAATGCACTCCAGCTTTTTTATGGTGTCTTTGGCTGTTCCTTTTCTGCCGGCAAGGCTTCTGGCCTTGTTTTCCAGGCTTTGTACGCCTACAGAAAGCCTATTGACGCCATGTTCAGCCAGCATGTCCAGCAAGCCAGAGTCAATGTCCTCGGGGTTGGCTTCCATGGTAAACTCCATGTTTTGCTTGTTAGTGGGTTCCGCAAGCCTGGCAGCCCATACAATGGCATCCTTTAAAATGTCTTTTGGCAGGAAGGACGGGCTGCCCCCCCCAATGTAGATTGTTCCGTAACCCTGATTCATAAAGCGGCCGGACAAGGCAGCCTGATGTTGCTTTATTGCAAAAAGCCATTTTGAGGCTTCCATCATCAAATCTTCTTTATTTATTGCGTTGCTGTAAAAATCGCAATAACTGCAACGCGAATAACAAAAAGGTACATGAACATAAAGGGAAACAGGCATCAAACTCAAGGCCGGCCAATTTTTGTTAGCGGCCAGTAACGCAGCAAAACCTTGGCTTCTACAAGACCGGATTTTATTGGCCCAAAGAACCTTGAATCGGCATGGGTAAGCCTGTTGTCTCCTGCCACAAAATACTCGTCCGGCCCAAGGGATACTTCAGGCATGTAGCCGGAAAGCGGAAGCTTTGCGTCCCAGGCTTCAGTTGGCTTTATGGCATATATTTCGTAAGCTTCTGGCGATACTTCGTACTCGGTCAAAAAATGTTTGGACCCTGCAGCTTTCACTTGCAGCAGGTATCCTTCCATTTTTATGATATCACCTGGCGTTGCAATTACACGTTTTATAACAAAAGCGGAATTTACATTATTATCCAAGCCAAAGCGCTGCAAGGTGATAAACCTTAGCAGCGAATTTGCCATTCTTTTGTACCAGCTTGGCGTTGATGAAGACGGCAGGCGCATAAGGACTATATCTCCCCGTTCAGCCTGTTTTAGCAAGTGGCGCTTTGCAGTAAAAGGATTGAACAGCGAATATGCGGAAGGCGCAACCAGCACCCTGTCTTTGGGTTCCAGTGTTGGTATCATGGTAGTAGAACCGACCACCCATGTTTTTATTCCAAAAACAGACAGCAATTCCAAACTTACATAAATGAGCAAAACTGTTTTTACAAAGCGTACAATTCTTGATCTGCGTCTTTTTGCCGACTCAAAGGACTGCGGTCTTTTCATGTTTTAATGTATGCCCCCAAGCCGTCCAAAAGGCCAATAAATGAAAAGGGCATGCCCTAGAACTTTGTCTAGTTGCACCGGGCCAAACCACCTGGCATCTCTGGAATTGTCCCTGTTATCCCCAAGTGTAAAAACCCTGTCCTGGGGGATATACCAGCCGTTTATGTTTCTGCGGCTTTCCGCTACCAGCCTTGAATCATGGGGATAGGCTGCAGCCAGCTCGTCATATCTCCTGGCCATCATGCCAAGTTCATCGTATGGGTTGTATCTTAAGGAATCGTTGCCGGCAGAAAAACCCATGTCGTTAAGGGCTGCGGCTTTTCCTGCCTTGTGTATCAGTTCATAATCAGCCGGGCTAACCATGCGCCTGAGCGGATATAAAAAGCCGGAAGCCTTCTGGTAGTCTCTCTCGCTTAGCCATTTTTCCGTGCCGGCAAATTTGAAATAAAGTTCTCCGTCAACAAACTTGATGGTATCTCCGCCTACTGCAACGGCCCGCTTTATAAGGTACTGTACCCTTGGCTGCCCGTATTCATCCTTGTCTATATCCACAAAAGTCAGGCTTATCATGTAAACAAATTGCTTAAGAATCGTAAAAACCGGCCCTTTGGACAAATAGGCGGGGTTCTCAAAAATGACAACTTCTCCGCGCTTGGCTTCACGGAAACCGGGCATTTTGCCCTTGCCCGGCAATAGCTCCGGGCCGTAAACCAGCTTGTTTACAAAAATCATGTCTCCGACTTCCAGGGTGCCGGACATGGAACCGGATGGTATTCTGTACATTTGAAACATGTACTGGTTTATCAATAAAACCATACAAACGGCCCATAAAATGGCCTCAGCCCAGTCGCGCAACCAATGCTTGGACTGCTGCTTCATTTTCTGGGCAAGCTTTCTTTTTTGGCGTTTTGTTAAAGCTATTTCTGTAAAACCTACAAGTCTGTCAAAAAAATTTGTTTTTGCTGCCATTTGGAAAAAATTACCATCTTTGGCTCTCGTTGACAAGCCACTTGCAGCTTACATATAATTCCTTGATGAAAGCAGATAAAATTATCACCCAAAAAGACATAAATGATACTCGCGTTGTTTTGAAACCGGTTTTTGGAATAAAGCCCAGGCTTTATGTGCCTTTTTTTTACTCTTTGGCAATAATACTTATACTTTTTCTTGTCCTTTTTTATCCCGGCCTTAAAAATCCCGGAAGCCATTACATTTTTACTACGGATCCGCCTGGCAGTGCCATTTTTATAGACGGTGTTTACAAGGCAACAAGCCCGTGCAGCATATTTGTATCCAGGGGCGAGCATAATATCAGCATACAAAAGCCTGGCTTTCTGAGCCACAATGCGTATATAAAAGCTCCTGCCAAAGTTTTTGCCTCTTTGCTGTTTAAACAAAAAAAGCTTGTAAAAATTGAACTGGTCCCTGACAAGCCGGAATACCTGTTAAAAATGGCCTATGAAGCATACTCCAACTGGAATCTTGGCCCCAACCCCAGCTTAAGCTACCAAATGCCCATGCTGCTTTCAGACGCAGCCATGGCCGCAAGCATGGATCCGCTGTCTTTTGACGCAAAAGCATTGGCATCCATGTCGGCTGCCGTGGCTTCCAATGCTGCCGCGTTCAGGGATGCTGTCCGGGCTGCCAGTATAGCCTATTCAGGCTCCATGGGCCTTAGCGCTACAAGCTTGGGCAGGCTTGCTGATACGCTTTTCCAGGAGTTGGCAGAAAACCCTGCAATTTTGGCTGCTTTGGCACCCTTTTTGTCCAGCAAAGACAGCATGAAGCTGGAATCCACTGCTTTTTATAAAAAAAACATGGCTCGGGCCAAGGCTTTGGCCCAAAACATAAAGAAAGCAGATACCAAAATTGTAAGTATTGCAGGGCAGGAGTTTGTAAGCTTCAGCTCCGGAACGGCAGTCATTGCAGCCGCTGCCGCCTTTCCAAAAGCCGTAGAACTGACTCCTTTCATGCTGGCAGTTCATGAAACCAGCGTTGGCGAGTACAGAAAATTCCTTGAGGCCAACCCGTATTGGTCCAAAGACAATATATCCGAACTGCTGGCAGAAGGCCTGGTATCAGAAGATTATCTGAAAGACCTGGATCAATGCGACAGCGAAGATGTTCTGGTCTATGTTTCCCGGCCTGCAGCCATGGCATATTGCAAATGGATGGACAGGCTAGCTCCCAGCTCCTATCGCTTTGCCTTGCCAAGCGAAGCGCAATGGACACTTGCTGCCCAGGCAGCAGGAGCATCAGCCAAAAATGTAGCAATCCTTGCAAATTCCGCATACGGCGGCCCCAAAAAACCCAAGCTGCTTGAACGTGATGCAGCAGGATTTAAAGGACTTTTAGGGAATGTTTGGGAATGGTCCAGCTCATCTTATTACCTTTTTCCTTCGGCAGCCAGCAAAGCCAAAAACATATTTGCAAACAAAAATGCAGTCGTGAGGGGGGCTTCATGGGCCAACAACCCCGAGCTTGTAAACCTTGATTCCAGAGGCCCGGTTGCAGAAAACTCTGCAAATGCATATTTGGGTTTCAGGATTGCCCTTGTTTCCAAAGAAGACTGATTTTTATGGAAGGCAAAAAAGTTATCGCAGTCAATCGCCGCGCCCGCTTTGATTATATAATCGAAGACAGCCTGGAATGCGGCATAAGCCTTCAGGGTTCGGAGGTAAAGTCCATCAGAGCCGGCAAGATATCCTTTCCGGATGGCTATGCAGTGTTTGAAAAAGGGGAACTTTGGCTCAAAAATGTTACCATAGCCAAATATGACTTCAGCTCCGTATTTAATCATGATCCGGACAGACCCAAAAAGCTTTTGGCCCACAGAATGGAACTCAAACGGCTGGAACGCAGGGTTACCGAAAAGGGCTATACTCTAATACCCCTGGATTTTCACTTTACAAAAGGCAGGGTAAAAGTACAACTCGGGCTATGTAAAGGGAAAAAACAGGCTGACAAAAGAGAATCCATAAAAGAAAAAGACATAAAGAGGGATATGGACAGGGAAGTCCGTAACAGGCTCCGATAAATGGGAACGCTCAGAATTACCGGCGGCAGCCTAAAAGGAAGAAGGATAGAAGTCCCCAAGGGAAATTTTGAAATCAGGCCGGCCATGGATCGCATGAGAGAGTCTGTATTTTCCATTTTGGGGCCTTTGGAAGGCATGTCGTTTTTGGACCTGTTTGCAGGTTCGGGCATCATGGGCCTGGAAGCATACAGCCGGGGAGCTTATCCGGTTACTTGTGTGGAGCGGGACAGACAGAAACTGGCAATGTTGATTAAAAACAGCATGATTGCAGAAAACAATATACAATTCCATTGTTTGCCAGCGGAACGTTTTATATTGCGCAGCAATAAAAAATATTCAATAATTTTTTGTGACCCCCCCTTTCCGTATCAATTTAAAACCCAGTTGGTCAATTCCATAGCCCAAAAAAATCTTTTGGAAAAAGGAGGCAGACTGCTTATACATTACCCCGACAAGGAGCTTTTGCCAGTACAAGCTGGAGAGCTTTTAATGACTGACGAAAGAGTATATGGCAGGTCCATTGTCAGATTTTTTACCTGTCAATAGCCTTTAGTATATTTATCAGCCGTTTATCCAGACTGTCAATATTCTTGTTTTTGCACAGACTGTCGGCCGAAAGCGATGGCAAGTCACAGTATACGGTAACAGCTTGCCCATCTCCGCAAAAACCGTATAATCTGCTTTTTATTACATCAATATTGCATAGTTGCAAAGCAGTCACAGCCTCCCTTCAAGATTTCATAAATAATGTGGACATGGCAGTATTAAAATTTTGCCATATTTACCGAAACATAATGTATTTTCTTAAAAGGACAAACCCGCTTAGCTGGAAATTCCTGTAAAAACTTTCCAGGCTGGTTATTAATATAGCACATTAAAAATAAATTGCAGTTGAATTGATTATTTGTTTGAAGTTATTTATAATAGTTACTGGAGAACAGAATTGCTAGACAGTTTTGTTTCCTGATTTTTTATTTCCTTTCAGGAAACAGGGTTAATTGAGAGGCTATCACAAAACTTCTGTTTTGGGGTATCGCTTTGCCATTGCAAAAGCTGGTAGGATTAAAATATCTATCCAGAAACGGAAATTCAATGTCTGACGAACAATTAAAAAATTTTCCGGAGGGCGGTTTGATTAAAACCGTTGATGAGCCCAATAAAAACCTGAGTCCTTCAGAAAAAGTTCAATTAAACAGGCGCGGAAACACCTTATTTAATACCGGAGAGCTGGAAACTGCCAGGCGCATTTTTCAGACAACCGGATATTCTGACGGGTTGAACCGTATTGGAGAAACATATTTAAGCCAGCGCAAACCTGTTGATGCACTTAAAATGTTCAAGCTTGCCCATGATGAAGGACGCAGCAGCGAATTGATAGAAAAAGCTGCTCAGGCTATAAGAAAAATGTTAGAAGATAAGGAAAAATGATGTCTGACGATTTCAAATCACAGCATTTTCAGGATGAAAACCTGTCCGAAGAATCCGAACTTACTAAAGAGCATGCCGAAATTTCAGAGCTTTCCAAAAAAGGCTATATTCTGCTTAAAGAAAACAGAATCAATGAGTCCGAAAGCAACTTTATGAAAATCCTGACTTTGGATCCTGAAAATAATTATGCCCTGGTCGGCCTTGGAGATGCTGCCAGAAAACGCGGAGTATACAGGGAAGCGGCAGATTTTTACAAAAAATGCCTTATCTATCACCCTGGCAATAATTACGCCCTTTTTGGCCTGGCAGACTGTTACAAAGCCCTTAACCAATATCAAAAGGCCATAGAAATTTGGGAACAGTATTTGCTGCATGACAATCGCAATATAACCGTACTGACCCGCATTGCTGATGCATACCGAAAGGTAAGGGATTTCAGAAAATCCAAGGCTGTATACCTCAGGGTTCTGGAAATGGATACAGACAATCCTTATGCTCTTATCGGACTGGGGCATCTGCACTATGATTTCAAGGAATATAAAGAAGCCCTGCATTTTTGGCAGCGTATGGTGGATGTCCAGGGAGAAACGGTAGATATAAGGGTACTTACTTCCATTGGCAACTGCTACCGCAAACTTAAACAGTTTGATTCCGGTATACCCTATTTTGAAAAATCCCTGGAAAAAGAACCTGGTAATTTTTATGCTTTATTTGGTTTGGCTGATTGTTATAGAGGTATGGGAGACGCAATTAATTCCCTGAAGTACTGGAACCACATATTAAAAAAAGACCCAAAAAACAAGGTTATACTGACCAGGGCCGGTGATGCATTCCGGGCAATGGAACGTTATGACGAAGCACTTGAGTACTATGAGAGGGCTCTTAATATCGAATTTGATGTTTATGCTGTTCTTGGTATGGCCAATATTTCCAGGCATCAGGGCAAAATGGAAGCAGCAATTGAATCGCTGCTGCGCCTGGTTCAAAATGACGGAAAAAATTACAGACTATATCTGGAACTGGCACAATGCTACCTGGCTCTGGGAGAAAAACGCAAAGCAGAGGAAGTTTTGCATGAATTTACCAAGCTTGGCATCAGAAACCCGCATATTATAGACCTGTTAACAAAAATACAGAACCAGTGATAATTCCGGGAGCTGCTGGGCTGTTGCCCGATGAACTGAACCAGTATTACATGCTTTCTCCTTCTTTCAGGGGCAAACAGATTTTCAGGCAAATAGCGCAGGGCAAACTAAGCTTTGCGGAAATGACAGATTTGCCGGCTTCCATGAGGAGCAGCCTTGCTGCATGGCCGCTAAGAAGGGCAAGCGTTGCAGAAAAACTTGCGGGAGAAGACGCTTCGGTAAAGCTTAAGCTGCGGCTGCATGATGGAGCAGCTGTGGAAGCTGTGCTGCTTTCCGACAAGGAAGGCCGCCTGACCGCCTGCCTTTCCAGCCAGGTTGGCTGCCCCATGGCCTGTGCTTTTTGCAAAACCGGCACCCTTGGTTTTTTGCGCAATCTGGCTGCTGACGAAATAGTGGAACAGTTTCTGTTTTTGGCGGATTTGGGGGCAAAACCCCAAAACATTGTGTTCATGGGGATGGGTGAACCCCTGCTCAATCTGGAAGCAATAAGAAAAGCTGTAAGTATACTTACTCATCCCGAAGGGCTTAATATATCAAAAAGAAAAATAACCATTTCCACCTGCGGAATAGTGCCAGGCATTATGGATTTGGCAGATAATGGCCCATGGCTAAGACTGGCTGTTTCTTTGACCAGTGCCGATGACAAAACAAGAAGCGCATTGATGCCTGTAAACCAAAAATGGAAGCTTGCAGAATTGAAAAAGGCCCTGCTTTACTACCAAAACAAGACAGGAGACAGAATAAGCCTGGAAGCAGCCATAATGGGCGGTGAAAATTCGGATATTGCTTCTGCCAGGGCAATGGCTGAATGGATAAAGCCGCTTAAAGCCCAGGTAAACATCATTCCATGGAATCCTGTGCCAGAATTGCCGTATAAAAAGCCTGAAAGACAGGAACTTGAAGTTTTTGAAAGAGAGTTGCAGCGCTTGGGCATAAATATTGTCAGAAGGGCACGCAGGGCCTCCAGTGTATCCGGAGCCTGCGGGCAGCTTGGCGATACACTTTTGCACAATGCTCCGGATTCTTCTAATACCCCTTAAGCCTTATAATTTTTCGCCTTACTCTATCCAGCATGATGCTGCGTGTTTTGGTGTTGCCAAAGCGCTCTGCATCGGCTTTTAACACACCCAAGGCTCTTTCCGCATATAAAAGGGAGGCTTTGCTGTCCAGCAGCAGTTTTTCTGCATAAATACTGCGTGCATAAAAGCCATGGAAGTTTTCCGGATAATATGGCGCCAATGCCAGTCTTTCTGTCTTGCGATTATTTTTGGAGTAAAGCTTTGCCAAAGCCATGGCGGCTCTTCCGTCATCTTTGCCAAGCTTGTCTTTAAGCGTATTCTCTGCCATTTGCGGATCCAGGCTGTTCTGAAGGCTGGCCAAACCCACTTCGTCGCAAGTACAAATCACCTTTCCCAAAATGGCATTGTAAATAATGACAAACAGGCGCCCAAGAGACATAACATCCAGGGCATTGTGCCTAAAAACATTTTCCATTTTTGCCATGTTCCCGGTTTTAAGAAAATCAAACCAGACAGCTGGCACTTCCGAGCCCGGTATGTCATTATGCCTGAACAAGCCAAGCAATTCTGTTTCCAGGCTTTTAAGGCTGCAGTCTCCCAAGGTTTTACGAAAAAGCCTTCTTGCGGCATGCAACAGGTCAATATGTGCGGGAAGTTTACCGGGACTTATTTGGTTCATGGCCAGTCTTACATTTAAAAGGGGCATATCAAAAGAAGCTCCGTTGTATGTAACTATGGCTGCCGGTTTTTTTAACAAAGACAACAAGCTGTTTAAAAAAGCCGCTTCGTACGGGTAATCCTCCATAAAAAGCTGCCGGACAACAAAATCGCCATTGTTGGTAAAACTGCCTACAGCAGCCAAAAAGGCTATGTTTCCGGAGCCGCCAGAAAGGCCGCTTGTCTCAAAATCAAAAAAACATAAATTGTTCAGCAAGGCCTCCCGGCCTGCCAAGTTTTTGGAAAAAGCAGCCAGTTTTATTGCACTTGTTTCAAAAGCGGCTAGGCTGTGGCTTTTATCTTGCCTTTCCCACAAGCCATCAGCTGTTTGCTGCCATCCCGCAGCTGAAAGTTTTTCCTGTTTGTCTGTCTGTAAAGCAGCCGCTTTTGGCTGCTTTTCCATACTGCGTATACGTTCCAGCCTGGCCCGCAGAGACGTTCCCATTTAGCCCTGCCCCGAAGCATGCAAGTCTGTCAAAACCAGCTTTATTAGCCGGTTTACCGATGCTTTTCTGTCCTTAAAATTGGAAAAACGTTCTTCTGCCACCCCAATGCAGGATGGACAGCCATATTGGCAGTCGCAATGCTCAAGGCGCTTGTAAGCTGCGCTTAAAATGGCATCCAGCTTTTGTGCCATGGCCTCGGCCAATCCGGTACCACCGGGATAACGGTCCCAAATATATACAGAAGGCAGCAAAAAATGATCATCCCTTAGCCGCCATGCCGTACCAAGGTCCTGGTAATCACATAACAGCTCAAGAGGGGCCATGGATCTGAGCATGGATGTAAAGCCGGCCAAACAGGAAGCGCTTTCCATTTCGCCCAGGCTTTGGAGAAATAATGCGGCTTGGCCCTTATTGTTAAAAACTATGGCAAAAGTTCTGGTTTGCATTTCTTCAGGCGGCAAAAAAATTTCTCCGTAGCCAATATTCTCGTTGCTGTGAAATCTAAGTTTTTTATACTTTTCCGCGCTGGATCTTACAAGAATGTCGCCAACTACCAAATCCAGTAGCCCGCCAAACGGTTTTTCGTCTTCCGACAACAATTTCAGGTCATTTTTTACCACAGCGTCTGTATAATAATTGGTCTCCCTGGCTTCCACAAAACAATGCCGGTTTTCTATATCCAGTTTTTGTACAACATATTGCCTGCCTTTGTGGATATATATGGCATCGTCAAAAACGAGTTCTTTTGCGCTTGGAATATCCATTTCTCCTATAACCGAGTTTTGCCCCTTTGTAGTATCTACTATAACGATGTTGTCTGCGCTTGCAGAACGCAGTGAAATTTTTTCTGCAGGATAGGAAGCACTGGCCCAAAACCAGCGCCCGCCAGACTGACGCAAAACTCCCCCTTCTGTTAAAAAGTCCAGAACGGATTCCAGCTCGGAACCAAATACCTCGCCTTCTTTGAAAGGCAATTCAAAAGCAGCACATTTTACATGATCTGTATAAATATACGGGTTCTCCGGATCAATTCTTGCAGATTCTGCCTTGGCTTCCATGCAGCGTTCAGGGTTTTCTATATAAAACTGGTCCAAAGGAGAAGCAGATGCCACAAAAACAACCAAGGACTGGCCTTGCCTGCGCCCCGCCCTTCCGGCCTGCTGCCAGAACGATGACATGCTGCCGGGCCAGGCTGCCAAAATGGCTGCGTCAAGACCGCCTATGTCTATGCCCAGTTCCAGGGCATTGGTGGACACCACCCCGCTTACAGTGCCGTCTCTAAGTCCTTTTTCTATATTGCGCCTTTCATTTGGCAAAAGCCCTGACCTGTAAGGCTCCACCCTTATATTGTTGTTGTTGTTGTATATATTGGAAAAACGTTTGTTAAGGTATGAAGCCAAAATTTCCACTTTTAGCCTGGACCTTGCAAAAAGAATGGTTCTGACTCCTTTTTCCAGCAGCTTTGCGCTTAAGCGCATGGATTCATCAGCCGAGCTGCGTCTGATGCCCTGCACAGGGTCCACCAGCGGAGGATTGTAAAATGCAATAATTTTTTCCGGGCGCGGAGCTCCGTTTTCTGTAATTGCATCTATTTTGCGCCCCACAAGCGCTTCTGCCAACTCTACAGGGTTGCCAATAGTGGCAGAACACAAAATAAAAACAGGATCAGAGCCATAGTGGCGGGCAATACGCAACAGACGACGGAATACATTGGCAACATGACTGCCAAAAACACCCCTGTAGCTGTGCATTTCATCTATGACTATAAACTTGAGGCCTGCAAAAAACTGTATCCACTTGGTATGATTTGGCAATATGCCCGAATGGAGCATGTCTGGATTGCTTATTACAATACGGGCAGATTCCCTGGCCATTTTTCGCTGAGCCCGGGGAGTATCCCCGTCGTAGGTGACAGCCGGGAACTTAAGCTCCGCACTTTCCAACAGCTCGTTAAGTTCTGCCTGCTGATCCTGAGAAAGAGCCTTGGTAGGAAAAAGATAAAGTGCCCTGGCTTCCGGGTCCTCCATGAGCGTATGCAGTACCGGAAGATTGTAGCACAGGGTTTTGCCGCTGGCTGTTGGTGTCAGCACTACAAAGTCTCTGCGCTGCATTGCAAAATCCCAGGCTTTTCTCTGATGAATATACAGTTTTTCATAAGCGCGGGCCTTCATTGCAGCAGCAAGGCCGGCGTTCAGGTTTTCCGGCAGCTCTGCAAAGCTGGCAGCTTGGGCAGGAAGCTTTTTTATGCTTTTTAGTCCGATGGCAACATCGGCATCTGATAAAAATTCTTTTATTTTGTTGTCTGTTTTTGCTGTTTTCATGTATATAACATATTAAGGCAAAAAGGCATGTTTCGTAAATTGCAGAAAAGACCCAGTACAAAAATATTTTGAAATACAGAAATT
The DNA here is from genome assembly GCA_029548805.1 of Spirochaetota bacterium. Classification (GTDB taxonomy): domain Bacteria; phylum Spirochaetota; class Spirochaetia; order Treponematales; family UBA12059; genus SZUA-370. Next base: position 12,956 of record JAKPMS010000143.1, read on the forward strand.
TTTTCCTTATGCTATAATAGTAAAGCTTGTTTAAATATAGTGTCAGGAGGAAGCAATGCCAAATGTATTATCCGTTGTGCTTGGTGGAGGCAAGGGAACCCGTTTATATCCGCTGACCAAAAACAGAGCCAAACCTGCGGTGCCTTTTGGCGGCAGATACAGAATTGTGGATATTCCCATTTCCAACTGTATAAATTCGGGTTTTAAACAAATTTATATATTGACCCAGTTCAATTCTGCTTCTCTCCATCTGCATATTGCAAAAACCTATATGTTTGATACCTTTTCAAACGGTTTTGTGGAAATTCTGGCTGCTGAACAAACCCTGACCCATTCCGGATGGTACGAAGGCACAGCCGATGCTGTCAGAAAGAATCTGGAGCATTTCAGAAACCAGAAACCTTCCCATTATTTGATTGTTTCAGGAGACCAGCTGTATCGCATGGATATGGATGACATGCTTAAAAGCCATATAGAATCACGCAAAGCCCTGACCATAGCCTGTACCACGGTAACAAGAGAGGCTGCCAGTGCGTTTGGTATAATAAAAATAGACCAAAACAACAAAATTCTGGAATTCCAGGAAAAGCCGGGCCCCGACAAGGATATTAGCGACTATAGAATTCCTAAAAACATGCTCAAAGAAAGAAGGGGC
>JAKPMS010000148.1 GCA_029548805.1 Spirochaetota bacterium
ATCCGCATGAACCTGAGCGCTGAACCTTTGGCATTTGAACTGTCCAGCCCGGGTCGCAGGGGCGTTAGCCTGCCTCTTGGCGATGTGCCGTCCACCCCTTTGCCAGAAGCCATGCTAAGAGCAAGCCTTAATCTTCCGGAAATGGACGAACTGGGCGTTGTCCGGCATTTTACCAGATTGTCACAGAAGAACTTTTCCATAGATACGCAGTTTTATCCCCTGGGCAGCTGTACCATGAAGTACAATCCCAAAGCAAACGATGTTGCTGCCAGCTATTCCGGCTGGAAAAATGTGCATCCGCTGGTGTCGGAATCTGTGAGCCAGGGCGCCATAGAGCTGCTGTACAAATTGCAGGAAAGCCTTAAAGCCGTAGGCGGCTTTAGTGCGCTAAGCCTTCAGCCTGCTGCCGGTGCCCACGGAGAGCTGGCAGGCGTATTCATGATAAGGGCATATCACCAAGCTCGCGGTGACTATAAGCGCTTAAAAATGCTTATACCGGACAGTGCCCATGGCACCAATCCCGCTACCTGCACCATGGCCGGCCTTACAACCCTTACCATTCCAAGCGACAAGGACGGCGGAGTGGACATTGAGGCGCTGAAGGCTGCATGCGACGATACCGTGGCCGGCATAATGATAACCAACCCCAGCACGCTTGGACTTTTTGAACGCAATATAGAAAAAATATGCAAAATAATTCATGATGCGGGCGGACTGGTGTATGGGGATGGCGCCAACATGAATGCCATAACCGGCATTTTAAAGCCATGCGATGTGGGCATAGATGTAATGCACTTCAACCTGCACAAAACCTTTTCTACCCCCCATGGAGGCGGCGGGCCGGGCGCAGGCATAGTGGGCGCAGCCAAGCTTCTGGAGGACTTCCTGCCTGGGCCCATAGCCGTACGCAAGGCTTCTGTCTATGCCATGGAAATGCCAAAAAAAAGTATAGGCCGCCTAAAGTTGTTTAACGGCAATTTTGGCGTTTTGGTAAGGGCATACAGCTATATAAGAATGCTTGGGGCCAATGGCCTTGTAAGGGTAGCAGAGAACTCCGTGCTGAACGCCAATTATATTAAAGCAGGGCTAGAGAAGGTTTACCCGGTCAAGTATCCGAGGGGCTGTATGCACGAGTTTGTGGCCATGGGCAACTTTGCAGAAGGCGTAAATACCCTGGATATAGCCAAAAGAATGATAGATTACGGCTATCATCCGCCTACAATTTACTTTCCGCTTATAGTCCCGGAGGCCCTGATGATAGAGCCTACAGAAGCAGAAAGCAAGGAAACCCTGGACGCCTTTATTAAAGTTATGCTTAAAATTGCAGAAGAGGCCAAAGCCAATCCGGAGCTCCTGCATAAAGCACCGCATAATACTCCTGTGGGGCGTCTGGACGAGGTTGCAGCAGCCAGAAACCCTGTTCTTTGCTATAAATGCTAGCATAAGGATTTTGTATTAAAACGGCGCAACTAGCTTTGCGCCGTTTTTTATTTGGCATTTATATTGTTTTTCAAAATACTGTATTGAATAATGAACTTTTTGCTTGCCTAAATGAGGAAACCATATATACTGTAAATACTCTTTCAGTATAAGGAGGTCCCTATGGGATTTGAAACATTGATGGGCGATGAAGCCATAGCCCTGGGAGCAATTCATGCCGGTCTCGGCAGTGCTTTTGCATACCCTGGCACGCCCTCAACAGAAATAATGGAAACCCTGCAATTTTTGGCAGAAAAACAAAAAGCAGGCAAGCTGGATGGCGTAAAGGAAGCATTTAACGCCCAGTGGTGCGCAAACGAAAAAACGGCTTACGAAAGCGCCATTGGCTCTTCATATGCGGGAAAACGTGCCATGGTATCCATGAAGCATGTAGGCCTGAATGTTGCCATGGATCCTTTTGTAAATTCTTCGCTTTTGGACCTGCATGCCGGCCTGGTAGTGGTGATAGCAGATGACCCGGGCATGCATTCTTCCCAGGATGAGCAGGACAGCCGCTGGCTTGCAGATTTTGCCAGGGTGCCATGTTTTGAACCTGCCACCCAGCAGGAAGCATACGACATGACCCGCGAGGCTTTTGAAGTATCCGAACGCTTCCATATGCCAGTAATGCTTAGGATAACAACCAGGCTTGCTCACTCCAGGGCCACAGTCAAACTGGGTGGGATATTGCCCCAGGGCAAGGTCAAAAAACCTTCTGCCGGCATGGACTGGGTGCTTATGCCTGGTATAGCCAGAAAACGCTGGCATGCTGTGCTGGAAAAAACAAAGAGCATACAGGCTTTTTCCAATGACAGCAGCTTTAATCCCGTTACAAAAGGCCAGAAAAAGCTTGGCGTTATAACAGCCGGGCTTGCGCTTGCGTATTACCAGGAAAATTTGGAAGAAGTAATGGCTGCCAATGGCGGCCAAGCTCCGTATCACCTGCATGTAGGCTTGTACCCAATACCGGAAAAATCTGTTCTGGAAGTATACGAAGCCTGTGACGAAGTGCTGGTACTGGAAGACGGCTACCCTTACATAGAGCGCCTGCTGCGGGGCATTGTAAAGCCGTCAAAACGCATACTGGGCAAGGAGAGCGGAGAGCTGCCGCTGGAAGGCGAACTGGATCCCGACAATATCCGCCCTGCGCTTGGGCTCAAGGCAAGAGCTGTACTGCCTGTGCCAAAAACAGCCATGCCGGGAAGGCCTCCCCAGCTTTGCCAGGGCTGCCCCCATGTGGATACCGTAAACGCCATTAAAGAAGCCCTGCAGGGCCACAGTATAAGCGCAGTGTTTGGGGACATAGGCTGCTCCACGCTTGCAGCTCTTCCGCCATACAACCTGATTGAAGCCACAGTAGAAATGGGAGCCAGCGTGGGAATGGCCCGGGGTGCATCCATTTCCGGACTAAAGCCAAGCATTGCAGTTATTGGAGACTCCACCTTCTATCATTCCGGCATAGGCAATATTCTGGATGCGGTACAGCACAACAGCCCCTTTACTGTAGTAATTGCCGACAATCTTACCACTGCCATGACAGGCGCCCAGCCTACAATTGTGCCTTCCAGCAAAATGGAAGCTGTTGTTAAAGGGCTTGGGGTGGACCCGGCCCATATAAGGGTGCTAAAAGCCCATCGTTCCGACCATGAAACCAACGTCAGGGTAATAAAAGAAGAAATAGAGCATAACGGGCCGTCTGTCATCATTATGGTCAGGGAATGCATAGAGTCATACAAGAAAGCGAGGAAGCCATGAAATACGACATAGCCCTACGGGGCGTCGGAGGGCAGGGCGGCATTGCAATCTCGGTCATAATTGCAAAGGCAGCCATGGCAGAAGGGCTAAAAGTAAAGCAGTCAGAAGTCCATGGCATGAGCCAGAGGGGCGGCGAAGTTTCCGCCTTTTTAAGGCTATCCGACAAGGAACCGTCCAGCCCCATGATACCCAAGGGCTCGGCAGATCTTATACTGGCTTTTGAACCTCTGGAAGCATTGCGCTCCCTGCCATGGCTAAAACCGGATGTTGGACGCATCATAAGCGCAGCAAGCCCATTCAAGAACATTCCCAATTACCCGGATACGGAAGCCATGTTGTCGGAGCTTAAAGCCATGCCAAGAACCATGGTGGTGGATGCCGACAAGCTGGCCAAAGAAGCCGGCAACGCAAAAACCGCCAATGCTGTTCTTGTTGGAGTTGCTGCCCGCTATCTGCCAATTAAAGCTGAAAGCCTGGAAGCGGCATTGCGTGAGCAGTTTGCATCCAAGGGAGAAGCTATAGTAGAAGCCAACCTTAAGGCTTTTGCCTTGGGCAGGGCCCTGTAAGCCTAGTAATTTTAATAATTTTAAAAGCATGTCTCCGGGGCAAAAGATCCGGAGACATGGCTCATACTTTGCCCCGGTTAAAGTGGCTTGGCAGCGCTTTTTCTTCAGTTCTGCTGTTCAGCTCCAGGGCTAGCTGTTTCTTTGCTTAAAAGCGCTGAATAACGACGAAGCCAATACAGCTCCCATTATTATGAGTCCGCCCAAAAAGGCATGTCTGCCGGGTTTTTCTCCCAGGAACAAAAATACCCACACAGGATTGAACACCGGCTCCAGCCCTGTGATTATTACGCCCTGAATGGCATTGACCCGTTTGATTCCCCATGCCAGAAGTATGGAAGAGAAGCCGGTCTGGAATATTCCCAGCGCCAAAATGGAAGAAACAGCTTTTAGCTTAAAGCCCGGCAAGGGGCTTCCTGCAACAAAAAACAAGCCAAGCAAAACAGTTATAATATGGCCTAGCAGGTTTGATTCCAGCGGAGATTCGTCCTTTTGCATTCGCATAAAAACAAAGTATACACCAAAGCTTACTCCGGCAAGGGATGCCGCCAGGTTGCCTGTCAGGCTGCCTCCGCCCAGGTCTTCCATAAAAAAAACTGCCATGCCGCAGGCCACTGCCGCAAAGGCAAGCATGTGCTCAGGCTTTGGCTTTTCTTTTAATACTATGGAGCTTAAAATGGCCGTGTAAATTGGGGCTCCATATTGAAGCAAAATGGCATTGGCGGCACTGGTTTTTTTATTGGCATAAACAAATAAAATCATGGTTATGGCGCTGCTTGCTGCTGCGCCAATCTGTGCAAAAGAAAAAGTAAAGCGGGGTTTTTTAATCCATGTCCAAAGAAAAACTGCGGATACAAGGCTGCGCCCCATTGCAATATGGAAAGGGTTCCAGTCTACAAGCTTGATGAGCAAGCCTGAAGTACTCCACAGCAATGCACAAAGGGCTACAGCCAGGGCGCCCATGCCCCTGTCTCTGGTTTGCAGATTCATGGGCGGGATACTAGCCCGGCTGTGTATGGTTTGGCAATGCCTTTTTTAGTGCGAGCAGTCATGCCCGGAATGTTCTGAACAGCCTTTTCCGGAGTCCCTTATCCTGCCCAGAAGCCAGTCTTCTACTGCTTCTCTGGCCTTGCCGGAAGCTCCTCGTACAACCTCTATTCCGTTTGCTTTAAGCACCCGGACAGCCCCCTCTCCCATATTGCCGGCCAGCATAAGCTTTACGCCATCCCTGGCAAGGACAGAAGCTATATCCGTTTTACAGCCGCAGCCATCGGGGCTGTCAACCCGTTTTTCCGATGCCACTTTGTCGTTTTCTATTGAAAAAACTGTAAAATATTCGCAATGCCCAAAATGTTCGTCAATCATTCCGCCCCTTGTGGGCACAGCTACCTTGTCATACATATAATGCTCCTCTTCTTCTATGACCTGCCCGCCGCCAATGCGCAGAGCTTTTCCGTTCAGGATTGCATCAGCCACTATACGGCGCGCTTCTACCAGGATTCTGCCAAAGGTTTGACGGGATATACCCATTCTTCTGGCAGCCGCTTCGTGGTAAAGGCCTTCCAGATCAGCCAGCCTTATGGCTTCGGCTTCATCCAGCCCCAGGGTTATTTCTTCAAGTTCGGTATAACTGATGCCGGCCGGTTTGAAAGCCGCATTCTGCCAGCCGCGCCGTATCCTTCTGCCGCTAATTGGTCTTGGCAAGCTTAGTCCTCTTTTTTTTGGGGCTTTAGCTGGGCTATTGCGGATATGGTTTCCGATGCCAAGCCCAGGGCCTGTTTTTTTACTTCTTCAGGCAGCTTGTCCCAGCGCAGCTCCCTGGCCTGGGCAATTTCCTTGCGCCATGGGAAGCTTGCCAGTTTAGGTATGCCAAGAGCCTTTTCTATGGTAACGCCATTTAAGGATTCAAACAGCGGGTGCTCGCTGCCACAGGATGGGCATACTATTGTGCCCATATTTTCTACTACTCCCAGAACAGGGGCATCCACCATGCCTGCCATCTTTACAGATTTGGCAACAATCATGGAAACAAGGGCCTGGGGGGTTGTGGTAACAATCACCCCTGAAATAGGCAGGCTGTTGAAAGCGGTAATCTGTATGTCTCCGGTTCCGGGAGGAAAGTCCACCACCAGATAATCCAGTTCTCCCCACTCCACGTCGCTCCAGAATTGTTCAATAGCTTTGGACAACAGGGGGCCCCTCCATACTACCGGAGTGGCTTCTTCTCCGACAAAAAAATTTATGGACACAACCTTTATGCCGCTTTCGCTTACAATGGGCAGCAGCTTTTCTCCGTCAGATTCTCCGCGGAAAGAAGACAAACCCATAAGCCTTGGTACGCTTGGGCCGGTAATGTCTCCATCCAGAAGTCCAACCTTGTTGCCCTGAGCTGCAAGCGCTTCGGCAAGCAGTACTGCCACTGTGGATTTGCCCACGCCTCCCTTGCCGCTTGCAACGCCAATTACCCTTTTAATCTTTGCTCCCCCGGAAACTTCGGGAGCCCTGTCGTCTTTAGCCGTATCCTGCATGCAAGATCCTTCCTTAATTAAAAGCTGCAAAAGGCTGATGTTACCCGGAATCGGTCTATTGCTGCCAGATTATATTTTATCAAGGCTAGTTTAACAAAGCAAAAATGTTTTGTGAAGCGGGCATATGCCAATATCAACATAAAACAGAAAAAATTATCTCTCCAGTTTTCTGTAAACATAGCGATGCGGCCGCTCGGCTTCTCCGCCAAGCTTTTCTCTTCTGTATTCTGCATATTCAGACCAGTTGCCGTCATACCAGATTACTTCTCCGTCCTCAAAAGCCAGGATATGCGTGCACACCCTGTCCAGGAACCAGCGGTCATGGCTTACCACCAGGGCAGAGCCGGCAAAGCTGTCCAGCGCTTCTTCCAGAGCGCGCAGGGTGTTTACATCCAGGTCGTTTGTGGGTTCGTCCAGCAGGATCACATTTACGCCTTCTTTAAGCATAAGGGCCAGGTTAAGCCGGTTCCTCTCTCCGCCGGAAAGCACCCCAACCTTTTTCTGCTGGTCAGAGCCGGAAAAGTTGAACCACGAACAGTAAGCACGCGAGTTTACTTCCTTGCTGCCGCCCAGTTTTATTATATCCAAGCCGTCAGACAGCAGCTCCCATACGCTTTTGTCCGGGTCAAGGCTGGAGCGCAGCTGGTCTGCATAAGCCAGCTTTACACTGTCTCCAAGGCGAAGGCTGCCCCCGTCCAGCTTTTCCTGCCCGGCTATCAGCCGGAAAAGCGTTGTTTTTCCGGCGCCGTTGGGGCCAACTATTCCAACTACCGCCCCGGGAGGCACCATAAAATCCAGCCCCTCAAACAGTAACTTGTCGCCATATGCCTTTTTTATGCCTTTGGCCTCTATTACCACAGAACCAAGCCTTGGGCCCGGCGTTATAAACAGTTTGGTTTCCCTGATTTTTTCCCTTGCACCGTCTGCAAGCAGCTTTTCGTACTGGCTGATTCTGGCCTTGCTTTTGGCATGGCGGCCTTTCGGGCTCATCCTTACCCATTCCAGCTCGCGTTCCAGGGTTTTGGCGCGCTCCGAATTGCCCTTTTCTTCAAGTTCCAGCTGCCTGGACTTTTGTTCCAGCCATCCCGAATAGTTGCCCTTCCATGGTATGCCTTCTCCGCGGTCCAGCTCCAGTATCCAGCCGGCAACATTGTCAAGAAAGTAGCGGTCGTGGGTTACAGCTATAACGGTTCCTTCATATTGATGCAGATGCCGCTCCAGCCAGGCTACCGTTTCCGCATCCAGGTGGTTGGTGGGTTCATCCAGAAGAAGTATGTCCGGTTTTTTGAGGAGCAGCCTGCACAGGGCCACCCTCCTGCGCTCTCCTCCGGAAAGCACATCTACCTGCTGTTCGGGAGGGGGGCAGCGCAGGGCTTCCATGGCCAGATCCAGCCTGGCATCCAGGTTCCAGCCGTCCAGCTCCTCGATTTTTTCTTGCAGCTTGGCTTGCTTGTCTGCCAGTTTTTCATAATCCGCGTCGGGCTCGCCAAAAGCTTCGCTTACGGCTTCAAACTCGGCAAGGGCATCTACCACTTCCTGTACACCCTCGGATACAACTTCCTTTACGGTTTTGCCGGGCTCAAGATATGGCTCTTGCTCAAGAAAGCCTATGCTGTATCCTGGAGAAATACTGGTTTCTCCTGCAAAATCCTGGTCCCGGCCTGCAAAAATGCGCAACAGGCTGGACTTTCCGGAACCGTTAAGCCCTATAACGCCAATTTTGGCCCCATAGTAATAGCTTATGGATATGTCTTTAAGGACCTGCTTTGTACCATGCTTTTTGGATACACGGTACATGGAATAAATTATTTTTTTGTCGTCAATTGTAGCCATACCAGCATTATATACCAAATAAGCGCAATATGAAGATGACTTGTTCAAAAATTATGGCAGGGCCGGGAAAAAAAATAAAATTTTGGTTTTTTTTGGTTTAAACTGCAAGCGCTGTTAAAAGCAGCCGCGTTATCACTTTAGAAAAGGGGTATTGTAATGAAAACAAAACTTGCTGTTTATGCTTTTGCCTTGGCCATCATGCTGTTTCCGTCCTGCCACTCCATGTCTGCAGACAGGAAATACGAAGAACTAGTCAATTCCGGCATAAGCGGGGAAAGCTTGCTGGAAGCCATCAAGGACTTTGAAAAGCACAACCACAGGCATTTTCCGTCCAAAGTAGATATAGCCGCCTGCCATATGCTTAAAGGTGAATTCGAGCTGGCACGGGAGTATTTTTCAAGGGCGGAGGCTGTATTGGGCAAGACGGACAACAGTCCCATGATACAGCAAAAAATCGGCCTTTTGTACGGCTCTTTGGCCCAACTGGCATTGCGCAAGCAAGATTATGACTCTGCCTTGAGCTATGTGGAAAAAGCAGTGGCAGTCAATACGGAAAGCCGCAAAAATTATGCATTCCTTAAAGCCCATATTCTTCTAGCAGACAACAAAGCGGAAGATGCTTTGGCCCAGTTTGACTCATCCTTAATGGAAAACCCCGATGCCTTTGCCCCTCATGATGCCAGAGCATACATGTATTTGCTGGCTATGCACTCAAGGCATGAAGACTGCATCAAAATAATGGAACAGTATTTTGACCAGTGGCCATACTTTCCCGGACTGGGCCAGTTTGCTTCCAGGGTATACGAAGAACATGGGGACCCGGGTAAAGCAGTGCTGGCTGCGTATCTGGAGCACGAATACAAGTCGGGAATTTACAAAACAGAGCACGGTGAATTTCTGAAAAGCCTGGATGACTTTTTCTCCAGGCTGCCTGGGCATTCGGGTTTTGACAAAAAGGCCATAGACAGCCTTAAAGAGGCAGAAAACAGCATTATGCTTGTAAAAAGCCTGTATATGCCTGAAGCAAAAGCTCCTACAAAAAAGGAAGGAGCCTTTTTTGTTGCGGAATACATAAGGCTTAAACTGAAAATTAAAAACGGACAAATTGACGGGCAGGTTTTTTCGGATTTCTTGGCCCTGGAAAAATACTTTAACATGTTTCCGGAATATTACTGGAACATCTGGCAGCTTGTGTTGCTGCTGACGCCGGAAACAAAAACGGATTTTCTGCCGCTGCTGGAAAAAATTATAAGGCTTGCTCCAGAAGGCATTTATGCTCAGGAAGCCTGGCGGGAGATAAGCTTGGCCATTGGATATTCAGCAAAATGAAAGCGGCCAAAGCCCTTTGCGCGCTTAAGGCAACATTGTTGCCGGCTATGCTTTTGGCCTGCCTGTCCTGCACAAATAGCCGGCAGCATTCAGATGGCAGCGCAGAAAAAGTATATATAGCTGCCATCAATGCATATGGCTCCGAGGACTATCCAAAAGCCTTGGAATTGGCGCAAAGGGCTTTGAAGATTGACAAAAAGTTTTACCAGGCCCTCTTTCTTAAAGCCAAAATTCTTTTTTTTGACAACAAAATTGAAGAAGCTTTGCGGGTTTTTTCCCGGCTTGCTGCAAGCATGCCGGCATTTACCGAAGCCAGGCTATGGCAGATACGCTGCCAGATTTTATGCCAAAATTATGACTTGGCAGAAAAGGCCCTGGAAAAAGAGTTGTCTGTAAACCACAGCGACTGGAGGGTTTACAGCCTTTATGCCCTTTTGGGCGAAAAAACCGGCAATTACGAACAAAGGCTGGTAATGAACCGCAGGGCAGAAACCATTCTTGCGGATTCCGCCAAGCTTTATCTGGATCTGGCATTGAGCTGGGAGCTGATGGGCTTAAGTGCGCGCTCTGAAGAGTACATGAAAAAGGCCAGCTGCATCGGAGAGCTTTCTGCAACAATGGCGGAACTGGAAAAAAGCCTTAAGCAGACCGTGGCAGAAATGCGCAAAGCGGCAGCGCCATGAAAAAAATACAGCCTTGCCTTGCTGTTTTGCTTTTTGTTCCGCTTTTTGTTTCGTGCATGACAGGCCGCATGCATGATGCCTTTTATTCCGCAGACGGGCTTGGCCTGCCGGTGTTTTTCCAAATAGCAAACGTGAGTGTACAGCTTGACCATTTAGAGGAGGCCTCCCTGGCAGGACAAGTCAGGACCATGGGAGATACCTTTTTGCTAGCCAGGCAAAATGCTTGCCATGAATCTGCCGTTAAATTCTATATTGACATAAGCATAAGCCAGCGCTCATTTACCCAGGGCAGCAACTTTTACAACAGCATTTTTATTGCATGCACGGTCAGGGACAGTGCGGGCAAAGTGCTGGCGCTGGAGAATGAATGCATAAGCGGCTACAGAAGTATAGAAAACACAAGCTACCTTGGTAAAGCTTTAAGCAGAATACTGAAACGTGTCATTTCTGCTTTTGGCAATGCTAAAAATGCTATTGCATGGCTGGGCGCGCAAAAAGGCAAAACGGAAAAGCTGCATGCGTGCTGCTGGAAAAACCAGGGTATGCCGCATGCATCGTAAAAGGCTGCAAGCATTTGTTGCTGCCGCAATTCTTTTTTTGGCCATGCCAGAAGCAGCCATTGGAGAAAGCTCCCTGATAATATTTGATACAGCGGATGCGGCTGTGGACTTTGGTGTAAAAAGGTCGCAGCTTTACAAGCTGCAAAGGCAAAGCATGCTGGAAACCATGGCTGCTGCCAAAAAGGCCTATCATAACTTTTTGCCCGTTTTAGGAATAAGCTTTTCCGAGTCTGATACCGTAAATATGCTTTCTGCCGACTCAAGGACAAAAATGCTCCAGTTTTCCGTAACACATAGCCTGTATGACGGAGGCAGGAAGAAGCAGGCTTATGAGGCAGGAAAAATCTATGCCCTTTATGCTTACCAGGAATATGAAAACCAGCTTTGCAGCTATAAATCCGAAATTGCCAACCTGTATCGTGCCATAGTAATGCAGCAAGAAATGCTGCTAATAAAAAATAAGCTTTTTTCCATAGCTGCTGCCCAGCTGGCAATAATGGAAAAAGAGGTAGAGCTGGGTTTTGCACTGGAAACGGATTATCTGGAATACAAAATATCCTTTATTCAGATAGAAGAAGAAAAAGAGCAGCTTGAGCGGGATACAAAAAACTTGAAACTAAAGCTGGCGTATATGCTTGAATTGCCGGAAAGCCAGGAGCTGCTTGTAAGCGGTCAATCCGGGCTGGAAAAAGCCCGCCTTATTTACGAGCCCAAACTGGAACAGATCTGGAAACTGGCAAAAGCCGCCAGCACTGAATTAAAAAAACGGGAATACGACTTTGTTTCCATGCAAAAAAGCGCAGAACTGGACAGGCGCTGGTACCTGCCAAACATCAGCCTGGTCGGCACGCTTGCTTTCAGCGGAAACGCATATCCCCTGACAGAGCCAAAGTATAGCCTAAAGCTTACATTTGATTTTGACAAGCCTGCCGGCTTTCCTTTTAGTATGGATAGCAGCAGCTCTTTTGACGGCAAACGCATTAACAGTATAAGCAATTCCATGAATGCTTCCATAAAGCCCCCATTGGGCATAGCCAGCCAAAAGCGGCAGGCCAGCCTGCAGGCAATACAGGGGCTTATGCAAATATCGGCCTATGAGCGGGAATTAAAATCAAAAGTCAGGGACCTGGTTATAGCACATGACAATACCGTAAGGATGATAGAAAGCAGCCGCAAAACCATTGAGCTGATGGAGAAACGCTTGGAGTTTACAGAGCTACAGCTAGCAGCCGGAGAAATAAAGCAAATAGATTACCTAAAAAACCTGGAGGAGCTTGCCAAGATGAAAGTAGCACTTTTTGAGCTGGAAGCCAAGGAAGACAACCTGGAGCAAAGCCTGGAAATACTGGCTTTTCTTCCGTTTGGAGAACTTAAAAATGTATGCTCAATGTAAAATTTATATAACTGCCTTGTTATGCATGCTTGCCTGTCTTTGCGCCTGCCCGAGTTACAGGGCCTATGAGGCTGCTGATGCGCCAAAGCCGGATTTTAGTCTGGTCCAGGCCAGCAACAAAAAGTTTGACAATGATTTGGCATGCTTTGGAAGTATAGCCATCAGGACAAAAAATGATATTACAGTCAGGGTGCAGGGCATTATAAACAATGTTTTTGTAAAGGAAGGAAGCCTTGTCACAGCAGGGCAGGCCATAGCAAGCCTTCAGAATGTACAGCTGGAAATACAGAAGGAACAGTATGAAAATGCGCTAAGGTCCGGAAGAGCAGCATTGGCCATGGCAGAGGCCAGGCTGGAGGAAGCCAGCTTGGCGGTTGAAGGCCGCTATATTGCCATGGATAAAAAGCGCCTGGAACTTGAACAGCTTGAGCTGGAACTTGCGGAAGAGCAGGAAATACTTAAAAGCAAAAAGGATCTGTACGAACTTGGCGGAATTACAGAAGCAGCTTACAGAAATTTGCAATTGTCCCGCGCCGCAAAAGAAGCAGGCATAAGCATTTTAAAAAAGGAAATGGAAATAAGCGAGCTTGGCTTAAGGGACATAGACCTTTTGAATGCCGGCCTGGAAATACCAGAGGATTATGCCAAAAAAAAACGCGCAATAATTTTGCTTAACACAAGGAGTGCGGAGGCCGAACTGGTATCGGCCAGGGCCGCTTTGGCCAATGCCGAAAAAAGCCTTGATTCCATCATGCGGCTTATTTCCGATCTTACCGTCAGGTCTGCAACAAACGGGACAATAGCTGCCATTTATTTCCAGAAAGGGGAGCATGTTTCGGAATATGAAAAGCTGGCTACAGTAATGGACAGCTCAAGGCTGTTTGCAATATTTTATATACAGGAAGAAGATATAACAGGGTTCGAGATTGGCAGCCCCATGACAATCGAAATACCCTCCCTTAAAAAAACGATACATTCGGAGCTGGAAGAGATATCCCCCCTGGCGGACCCCCAAAGCGGCAATTTTATTGTCAAGGCAGTTTTGGAAAACGCCGACCTGTCCATAAAACCTGGCATGTTTGCAAAATGTGTAATACCCAGAAAAAACGAAGAATATTACCCTGTCATTCCGGAAAGCGCCCTGGTAAAAGTGGGCAATTCCGAGGGAAGCGTGTTCTGCGCAAGCAATGGTTTTGCCGTTTTAAAAACCGTACAGCTGTTTGCAATAAAGGACGGATTCGCATGGATCAAAAACGGTTTGTCAGAAGGAGAAACCCTTGTTGACAAGCCATCGCCTTTTTTAAAGGAAGGAGAAAAAATTTATTGCAATGAAAAATAAACTGGGTTCATGCTGCAAGCTTCTTTTGGCATTGTTCATTATTGTCCTGCCGGTTAGCGCCTGCTCAATACTTAGCTGGGAAGCATTTGAAATATTTTGTTCGGTAAACGAAAAAGACGAGTATTACCAGGCAGATACAATCATTCTGGATTTCTCCATTTTGCCGGACAAAAAAAGCATGGAAGAAAAGGCAAGCCTGCTGTCAAACAACCTGGCTGTGAACACAAAAAAGTGCTGGCATGGCAATTCATTGCATTTATGTCCGGTGGGTTCCTGGCAAAAGGGGCAAACTTACAAGCTGATCATTGATGGCTCGGTAAAAATGAATGACGGACGCATTTACAATAGCGGCCTGTTCAGGGCTTTTTGTTACGGAGAGCCTGGCAACGAGTTCACGCTAAAAGACAGCTTTTGGCAAGAAGATTCCCTTACCCTTTGTTTTTCCAAACCGGTATCCATAAGCTCATTCCGGGAAAAATTCAGCCTGCAGCCTTATTTGGATTGCCAATACACATATTCGGAAGATCTTATGAGCGTCAACGTAAAGCCCAAAACCAAATGCCGGCCAAATGTCCATTACAAATGGAGGCTGGCCGATATGGTTTCATCCGACGGCTATCTTATGAAACGGGAATATACAGGAATGATTTCCGGGATCATGGATTCCGAAATTCCGGAATTGCTTTCTGTATGCCCCGTGGACTATTCGGCTGCAGGGTCGTTATGGTATTACGGGCTGGAGCTGGACGGCAATTTGTATGAATGGCAGGCTGCTGGGTTTTCTTTTTCAAAAGCCATGGATGCGGAAAGTGTCAAAACCGGGATCAGTTTTGTGCCGTCCATACAGGGCTATTTGGTCAAAGAAGATGACAAGCATTTCATTTTTATTCCTGATGGCAGCTATGAACCCAAAAAGGAATACCGCCTGAATGTTTCAAAAACAATAAGGGACAGCTCGGGGCTAAATCTGCATGATGATAGCGTCATCCTTTTTGAGACAGCCAATGATTACCTGAATATAACTTCCATCATGCTGGACGACAAGGAAGTGGCGGTACAGGCCGATGTGGACATATACGAACATGTACTTCAGCCTTCAGGCCGCATTTCTGCCTGTATAAGTTTTTCCACACAAATACCCCGAGCAAAGCAGAGTGCGGCACTGGCATGCATTTCATGCAATGCCTACTTTCCCGCAGAAGCAGCCAACCCGGCGCTGATTTCCGCAAGTTGGTCAGACCCTCCATTTTGCATCCATTTGACCTGGGAAGGATTTTCCAAAAGCACTCCAGGCATAGCCAAGTATTATAAACTGGGTATCAGGGGCGGAAAATCCGGAATTTGCAACATGGCAGGAGAATACCTAAAGGAGGATCAATGCATTATCATAAAGCTTGCGCAATGACAGCCCTATTGCTTTTTTCCTGCGGATCCTGGATATTCCCGCCGCTGGAGGTCTTGTCGATTGAAACCGGACAGGATATATCCATTCTTTTTTCTTCCAGGCCGTCAGCTATATCCATAAAAAAGGCCATGTCGGTAAACAGGGATGGAACCCAGATAAGCGGGCAATTTCTTTTTAATGACAGACTGCTGCGCTTTGTACCATTTGACGGACTGCCTGCTGGCCATGAATACTCAGTGCTTATCAGCACTGCAGCAGAAGACGAAAAGGGCAATTCCCTGCTGGAAAATTTCAGCTACCATTTCAATACCAAGACGGATACTAAAGCCCCAAAAGTAATAAGCGTATATCCAGAGGACGGGCATAGCCTGGATGACAAGCTGGAAGAAATAAGAGTGGAATTTTCCAAAGCTGTTGATACGCTGTCTTTTATGGATGCAATCCAGATCAATCCCGCAATGGAATACATATCCAAATGGTCTGGCAACGATACAATCGTCAGTCTTGTTCCAGCCCATCCGCCAGCCTTGGGCACCCGTTATTTTATTAGCCTTTCTGAAGCTCTGCGCGACAAAAACAAAAATTGCCTGGAAGAAGCGTTCAGCTCAAGCTTCCTGTACGGAACGGATACAACAGCTCCGGAATTGTGCCTTAGCTGGAGTTCATCCGAATTTAATGCAGTTCCGCTTGCTGACGGCTGCAGGAATTCGGGCATAGCTTCCGATGCGGAAATACTGTTTGCATTCAACGAGCCTGTAGCCATTGATGCAATAGCCGGGCTGGTGGAAATTCAGCCGGGCATTTCGTATTCGCTGCTTTTGGACCATAAAACCAAAAAGGAAGCCAAGCTTGTGTTTGCAAAAAGGCCGGAATGGAACAGGGAGTACCTCCTGAAGCTTTCTGCTGGAGCAAGCGACCTGTCAGGCAACAAAATGCGGAACGAATTGTCCTTCAAGCTGCTTTTTGACTCTGAGGCATTTAGACCCGTGGTCTTTGAAGGCGGCTTTCTGCTAAACGGCATTGACAATTGGGTGGAAATAAACAGGGATACGGAATTTTCGGACATTTTGCTGGATGCGTCAGTTTTTCAGCCGGCAGCCGGAATCGGCCAGCCAACAAAACTGTTCATGGTTTTCAGGATATCCGAATGCGCAAATGCTTTGTCCCTTGTGGCTGCAATGAACGCCATAAAAGTATCATCCACCAATGCCTGCGTGGACATATCCGTAAAGGCAATTAGAATTTTGTTGCGTGAAGAATACGAGCTGTTGGAAGTGTACGGATTTGTTCCGGACAATCCTGTTGGTACGGAAGGCGGGAAGCTGTCTGTTGCCGAACTGGATCTGGAGCTAGGAAATTCATGCAGGCAGGGTTTTGTAATTTTTTCAATAGATAACACACTAAAGGATACGCTGGGCAATGCCATGACAGAATCCTGCGTGTTGACATACAACAAGTATTGAAAATGGAAGGCCTCACAAGGTTTTCTGTGCGGCATCCAGTAACGGTCATTTCCATTTTGGCCGCTTTTGCAATAGCCGGCTTAGTCAGTGTTTTTATTATTCCGGTAGATTTTTTGCCAAAGCTTAGCAGCAGATCCATAATTCTGGCCAGCGAGTATGAAGGGCTGCCAGCCATGGAAATGCGCGCGCTTGTTGCCATTCCTGTAGAAGACGCATTTGCATCCATGAAAGGCCTTAAGAATATAAGCTCCACAATCAGGGACAGCCTCGTTTTGACCAGCCTGGAACTGCACTGGGGCAGCGACATGGACATAGCCATGGTAGAGAGCCGTGAAATCATAAATGCCTGTTATGAAAACCTCCCTTCCGGCTGCAAAAAACCCGTCATCATAAGAAACGATTTTGCAAAACGGGATACCATGACCATGGCAATAATTCCCAAAGACGGCGACCTAAAATATGCGCGTCACCTGGCAGAAAAAGATATCAAACCACGTTTGCAGCGCCTGCCCGGGGTCGGGTCTGTAAGCATGATAGGAGGAGAAGAAGAGGAAATTCATGTAAACGTATTTCGAGACAAAGCTGAATCCAGAAAGCTTAGCATACAAAACTTGGCTGATGCCATAACGGCTTCCAATTTTGAGTATCCTGCCGGGACCATTAAGGAGGGAGACAGAGAATATACAGTAAAGACTTCCGGGCTGTTCAGCTCGCTGGAAGAAATGGGCAGGCTAGCGCTGGCATACAATTCTGGAGGCCTGTTAAGGCTTGAAGATGTTGCGGAGCTTAAAAGGGCAGCCAAACAGAAGGACTCCTTCTTTTTACTGAATGGACAGGAATGCATAAAATTGGGCTTGAGGGCCAAAAGCGGCAACAGTCCCCTGCAAATGTCTGCTGCTGTAAAAAGCGAATTGAAATTGATAGAACAGGCTTACGGTTCCTGGTACGACTTTTATATTATTGAAGACTTGTCAAAAGAAATAAGAAAGTCCTTGTCAGAATTGCTTGCGGCGTCTGCAGCAGGCATGCTTGTTACGGCAGTTGTACTATGGTTTTTTTTCGGATCCCCGGGGCTGTCCATTCTGCTGTCCAGTATAATTCCCCTGTCCGCAGGTATTGCCGTCCTGATCCTGTGCATATCCGGAAAAAGCCTTAACATAATGTCGCTATCCGGAATTGCCATTGGCATAGGAATGGTTGTGGATGCCGGAACAATAGTCGCAGAAAATATCCAGAAGGCATTGCCGGACAGCTCCGGAAACATAGAAGAAACTGTCATAATTGCAGCTTGTTCTGTATCCAAGTCCAACACCGGGTCTGCTCTTACCACCATAATTGTTTTTATTCCGGTTTTTTTTCTAGACGGCATTTTGGAAGAATTGTTTGCCGACCTGGCATTGGCGCTCATAAGCTCCATAGGCATATCCTGCCTGCTCTCCATGAGCTACATTCCTTCTGTTTGTGCACAGTGGGGCAAATCCTTTGGGCGGTTGCAAGCGCTACCACTGGCAGGGCATTTTGTAAGGAAGGCGGAAAACAAATACAGGTCTTTGCTGACTAGGCTTTTGCAAAAGCCGCAGAGCCTGGTTTTCCTGATTGCTGCAATTCTGGCTGTAGGAATTGCAAGCGCAAAAAGACTTGAATACCGGATACTGCCGGAGCTTGGCAGCCATATGCTGACTGCGGAAGTTTGCTTGCCGGCCGGCTCCAGCATCCATTGCATCCAGAAAAGCGCTGATGAAATAAGCAGGGCTTTAATAAAAGAAAGCAGCATTAGCACAGTATGTGTTTCCGGAGGTTTGGAGGCAGGGGATTTTTTGCCGCTTCTGGATCCGGGAGAACAGGCTGAAAAAATAAGAATTACCGTTGCTTTTGCAAAAGCTTCCAAAAAAAATGCGGATAGAATTCAGAAGCTTTTGGACTACATGCCAATAAAAGCCCAATTCGGAAAAAGCCCCGACCTGCTTTCTCAGTTGCTGGATTTGGACGATGAAAGATTCATATTGATCGGAAGCGATCCGGATTCGGTTTATGAGCAGGCTGTGCTGCTGGCTGGAGACAGTTTAAAATTCATTCCCAGGCATGATGCGCCGGAAATGGTTTTTAAGCCGGACCGCCTTGCTGTGGCAAGGTTTTCAATCAGCGCCAAATATCTGGCCAATGCCGCAAGAAATGCAATAGATGGCGCGTTTGCCGCTCCATATTATGAAAACGGCAGGGAAATAGCTGTAAAGATAAGCTTTGTCCATGATGATAAGACATCAGTTCAGGACCTGGAAAATACCATGATCCATATAGGTGAAGGTTCCGTTCCATTAAAAGTTCTGGGCAACTTGTCCATAGAATCCGCGGAAAAAACACTGTACAGGTATAATAAAAAGGATGCCAAGATACTGTATGGGCTGCCCGGAGCGCTTGGCCAGGATACACAACACGTTTTTTCGCCTGCATCCATAGAGCTGGGAATACTTAAAAAAAGCGCAGTGATATTGCTGTTGCTGACTGTATTGATGCTATACCTGCTTATGGCTGCGCAATTTGAATCCTTTTTTATTCCGTTGCTGCTGCTTGTGGCATTGCCTCCCGCCTTTTCCGGAGCTTTTCTGTTTTTGCTTATCAGCGGAAAAGGCATGAACATAAACGGCATAATTGCCATCGTTGTACTTTTTGGCTGCTCGGTTAACAATTCAATTTTGCTTTACGAAAACTGCATTAGTAAAAAGCCTGTTACAGTCAATTCCGTTGTTGATTCCAGCGTATCCAAATTGAGGGCAATATTAATAACCAATATGACTACCATTGTTGCCATTGTGCCATTCGCTTTTGACTTCAACGGTACAAATGCGCAGTCTTCCATGTCCGTTGCAATTGTTGGAGGAATGCTGTTTTCCACAATCCTGGTATTGTTGGCAGTGCCGGTTTTGCTGCGCTTTGTGCTTGCCAAAAAGAGATGCAAAGCATGAAAGGCCCGGCATTGGACCGCCCTGTCATGCTTCTGTCCTCATTTTTGGCCATTATGGTATTGGCTGTTTTTGTTGTAAGCAGAAGCGGCCCTGTAGAGAAAAAAGAAAACGGGTCCGCGATATTCAGTATCCATTTTGAATATGTGGGCATGGATGCCAGAAGTATGGAAAAATTAATAACAATACCTCTGGAAGAAAAAGTTTCAAATCTTGGCAACCTGCAAGAAATAAGATCGCTTAGCGAATTTGGCAGATCTGTTACCAATGTGGTGTTTAAAAAGAATTGCAGCCGCAAGAACAGTTATCTTGCACTTAACGATATTGTGGATACCCTTTATGCCAGCTTGCCAAATGCGGTGCAGAAGCCGCGTATATACTCCGCCAACTCCGAAAGCAGGGCTGTAATGTGCATAGCAATAAGCGCCCCCGGAAATTTGTCCGGCCTAAGGAGTCTTGTGGAAAACAGCCTGAAAAAGGAACTGGAAGCTGTGGAAGGGGTGGCAGAAGTTGTGCTTTCTGGCGGGGGAATAGAAGAGCTGCGGATAGATTATGACAATGAAAAAATGCTGGAAAGAAAAATTGCCCCTGTTGCACTGGCAGGCATAATCCAGGATGCCAATGTAGCGGATAAGCAGGCCAGCATAGAAGGGCCAAAAAGCAAAACTTCTGTCAGGTTCAAGACAAAAATAAATTCTGTGGACGAGCTTAAAAGCCTTCCTCTGGTAAAAGGAAGCCTGAACTCGAAGCTTGATCATTTTGCAGAAATAAGGATTTTGCCAAGAGAGCCAAATGAAATTGTAAGAATCAACGGAAACAAATGCATAGGCTTGCAGATCAAGGCCAATTCCGAATCAAGGCTTGTCAGTTTGAGTCTGAAATGCAGAAAAATACTGGAAAATTCATTTTTGCCAAAAGCATCATATCAAATTTTGAACGACCAGGGAGCAGTCATTTTGTCAATGCTTAAAGCGCTGTTTTATGCACTTCTTTGCAGCTTTGCATGCATAATAATGATATTTCCTTTTTTCTTTCAATCTGTTTGCCTGATATGCCTTTTGGCTGTTTTTATAGCTGTCAACTGCCTCTTGTCTGCGGCCGTTCTAAATTTATTGGGCATTGAACTAGACCAGAATACTCTTGCCGGAATTTCCATCTCTGTTGGCCTTGTTATAGATACGGCAGTGCTTATGGCGGAAATTTCCCAGAGCTGTCATGAAATTGAACTTTACGCAATAAAAAGCAGAAAACAATACGGAGCCATGCTGGCTTCACTACTTACAACCATTACAGGTATGGTGCCGCTTTTATTTTTTGACAGCATTATGCCGGGATCAAGGGATATTGCCATTGCAATAAGCATAATGCTTGTTGTATCCCTGCCCGTAACGATTGTCTTTTTTTCCTGTTTCTTTTTTTATGCGCAAAAGACAAAAGCGGCAATTCCCGGCAGGCTGATCAAAAGGTCCAGAAAAGTTTATACCCGCCTGGTGTACCTGTCTGTTTTGTCTGGATTAAAAAAACCCCGAATAACGGTATTGGCGTATGCGGCATTTTTTGCCGCAACCTTTGTATTGTTTTTTATTTCCGGCAAAAACATCAATCTGAATGTAGCAGAAAATGCCTTGTTTGCAAGTGTTGAATACGAAAATGAAAAAACCGCAGAAGCCATAGACAAGGACATTCAAAAAATTGCCGCACTGCTTCTGGCAGAAAAGGACATAGAGTACCTTAAGACAGAAAGCAGAAACGGCAGTGCAGAAATAATGGCAGGCTTTACCGGTAAACATAAAAACAAAACTGCCATTGCAAACAGCATTATAAAGCATGCCGGCTTTTTAACAGACGGATTCTTGTACCTGCCAGAAGCAGGCGGCAGCAAAAATAAACCTGTGCACGAAATTCATGTTTCTGTACGGGGAGACTCCCATGAAAAATGCAGGGAGTATGCATCCATTGCCGCAGCAGAACTTGGCCTGCTTTCCGGCGTAAGCCAGGCAGTTCTTAATTTCAAGAAGCCGGAAAAGTACCTTGGCTTTATTCCGGACAGAGAGGCCATGGCCAGGAACGGCATAACGCTGGACGGTTTTGGAACCTTCCTGCGGTGGAACATATTTGGCCCTGTTGTTGACAAATTTATGCAAAGCAAAAACGAAATTGATATACGTATTGCTGCCGCCGTGGACAATAGTTGGACCCGAGAAAAAATTTGCGCATTGAATATTCCATGTGCCGGCAAGTCTGTTACGCTTGGCAGTTTGGGCAGCCTGCTTGAAAAAAACGGAGAAGGCAAGCTTTACCGCATGGACGGTAGAATGGCGGCCAGCTTTACAGTTGTAATGAAAGCGCACAGCAGCCTGAGCGCTGCAAATGCAATTAAAAAGGCGCTTGCAGGAATAAAAACGGAAAAAGGCTATGCCTATTTTCTGTCACGGGATTATGAACGCTTAAGCCGTGATTACAAAATGCTTTTTGCGGCTTTTATGCTAAGCGTCGTGGCAATCTTGCTGGTGTTGACAAGCTTGACAGAAAATTTTCTTGTGTCTGTACTTATAGCTTCCATAATCCCTGTTTCGTGTATGCTTCCGCTGCTTGTAAAATTTGTATTCAAAATACCGCTGGAAATGGGTGATATAGTCGGCATAGTAATTATAAGCGGAATAAGCGTAAACAATGCCATTTATATTCACGAATCGGAATTCAAAAATCCATTATTCAAACTAAGGGACCGGGCGCAAATTATGCTGGTTACATCCCTTACAAGCATTGTGGCTTCCATAGCTCCAGCTCTGTTCGGAAAGGGCAGCTTCTCGGGTCATCTGGCTGCAAGCATTATATGGGGAACAAGCGGCTCGCTGCTTGCAGCGCTGTTCCTGTTTCCGGCTATTTACAAGTCGTTATTGAAAGTTAATACAAAAACTTAAGAACCCAGCCCGGCAAGCGCATTTAAAAGGCTTTTGATTTTGCCCGTTTTTTAACTTTAATCAAATTTTGGCACATATTGGGAGGTTGTCCATGAAAACCGGTTTTAAAAAATTCATTGCTTCCATATTGCTGTTGTCGCATTTCGCGTCAATCTTGCCTGCCCAGGATATGGCTTTTGAGCTTAACCAGGGCAGGATAAGCCTGGTCAAATTCCTGGAAAGAGCCTCCATGGAAAGCAGCCAGGAAAAATGGCAAAGGCTTGCGGAAAGCGCCTTGCTGGCAGCCATGAACGCATGGGAAAGTTCCAGCCTGTACCTGAAAGAAAGCGGAGAAGAAAGCTATAAGGAAAAACGCTGTTTGGCAGAGACTGTTTACAAAGAAGAAACTGATAAAAGCTATATACAATGGGCAGTTAACAAATATTTGCAGGAAAAGGCAGAATTTGAAAGAAGCGCATTGGGAGAGGCACTAAGGAACGCTGCCAATGACTGGCTGTATTTTGATGAAAGGCGGCCTGACGGCTCCAGGCAAGTGGATGCGGCGGATTTTGAAACCGCTAAAATGCAATGGGCTGGCAAGACTGACAAGATTGCAGAAGAATACATAAGTGATTTTGCAAACAAAAAGCTTGTAGCCTTAAGCGAACTGATTTCGCGTTTCAGGTCAAGCGGCCTTAAAGAAGACATGTACATGGAAATATTGGAAGCATGCAACAATTCTTATTCCGGTCTTATAACAAGCGAATGCAGAAGAATTGCATTTATGGAACAGAATCGGCTCATGATGGACCTGATGTATGACCAAAAAAGCCTTAAGCGGATGAATGCTTCTGAGGCTGCCGGCTTTATTGCCGGAGAAATGGCAAGAGAGGCCGAGCTGGCAACAGAAGAGGCAACAAAAAAGCTTTTTGCCAGCCTAAACACTTTTATGGAAGCCGGTGAACATGAAAACATAGATTTGGACATTAATGGCTGGCTTGAACAGTTTCGCATGGTTTTTGAAGAAGGCCTAAGAAAATGGGAAAAAGCCGAATGCGTATTTTTGGCAACGCGTGCAGACTGGGAAAGGGAAGCCCAGGAAGTATATCTCAAAAACGAAAAGACATGGATGGATGCTTACGCCGAATTGAACAAAAAGCAGTACAACTGGGAAAAGGAATTTTTGGCCCAAATTGACCGTGCTCAAGAGGAATGGCAGCAAAAAAGAGAATCGCTGTCAGAAGAAATACGGGCAGTAAGGGATGAATTTTTAAAGGCATCAGAAGAGTCCAGAAAATCAAAAGAAACAATGCTTAAAATCCAGATGGAAATTTATGACAAAAGCCGGAGCATGATGGCAAATGCAAGCCAGGGCATGAAAAGCTGGTACATGATATGGGCATCCAAATACAAGATCACATTCAATTACTGGCAGGCCCAAAATGAAAAGCCGGGGCATGAAGGCATGGAAGGTCATTTGAAAAACCTTGAAGGCCAAAACGGAATTTTCTACCTTGAACAAGCTTTGGCTGAGCCCGATTTGGACGAATTGTTCAAAAACGGGCATGAAGGAATATCGAAGCTGAGGGAGGTCATGGCTTCATGGAAGGATGCATATTTGGGCATGCTTATAGATTTATACAACAAGGTTTGCAGCAGCCTTCTTGAAGAAATATCCGGATCCAATCCTTCTGCAAATAAGGAGCAAAAAACCGTACTTTATGAAAAACTGCTTGCAAAGCAGGGTGTTATTACTGGCTTGAATGCAGATATGGAAGCTTTGGCCATAGAACAAAGTTTTGAACTCATAAGGAGCGCAATAGGCAATGCCAATTTTGAAAACTTGTTCAGGGGCAGTTTGGTTTTTGACAGGGCTTTGTGGAACAGCTCTTTTGTAATGTTGGACAAAAATACCGGCTGGCTAAAAATTGCGTCAAATTATCAGCAGCAGGCTGCTGCTGCAATTGAAAATATTTATTTGTTAAGCGGACTTAACGCGGCTAAAATGGATATGTGGGATAAAGAAAGTTTTGATTACAAAAATGAACTGGAAGCCGAATGCATCAAGGCCAGGGCCGTTTTAAAATACTGGGAAGAAGAATTATATGTAATATCTGCACTGGATGACTATGTTCAAAACAACAGTTCCTTGCTGGAAAGCGCAAGTGCTACAAAACTTGATTTGCAAAACGCCAGAAATGGATACTTGGACAGCTTGGCCGTTTATAAAAGCACTGTTGCCGGCTTGAGCGAAAAAGGGCTGGAGCTGGATTATGCCAACGAGGCATTAAGCAATGCCCGGTCGGTACTAGACAATTTGCGCGTTGCTGCTGATACGGCCAGGGATGAGTACTGCTTTTTCTTGTCCAGGCTGAAAGAAGTTGAAACAGATGTCCTGGTAGAAAGTACTGTAAAACTGCTGTATTCGCTGCAAAACTTGTGGGCAGAAAATGTGGGCGAAACCGCCTCAATACAAAATGCCATGCTGGCATACCTGTGTGATCTGCATGCGTACGAGCAGGCTGTCAAACAGGATGCATTGCAGGAGCAAGTCCGCTATCTTGTATACGGCAATAGCAATTATCCGGATACTGTTGATGCCTGCAGTATAGAAGAACTTGAGGCATTGCAGTCGCGCATGGGGCTGATGCAGGAATGGACAATTGAAGCCATAGCGGCAAATGTGTCTGTTTTTTATCCAGATGACTTGCAGACGGAAAAGCTGCTTCTAAAAGCTATGTGTGCTGCATATTCTGAAAACCTGCCATTTTTGCAAAGCGCGGAAAAAGCGGGGCTTGAGCTCGGGATCCGCCAATTATGGGCGCTTTCAGCAGCATACTACAAAAATAAAATTGAAGAACGCAATGAGGCTCTTGGCTATATAAGGGGCCATGATTTATATGCTATGGATGAATACTCCATGCGTGTACTAAATACCAGGTGCTGGCTTTATGGCCAACAGCTTGGAATCATCAACGAGTTTGATAATTCCGGCATGCAGAAGCCCGAACTGATAGATTTAAAAAATAAAATAACAGAGCTTCTTGCCATCAATAATAATCAGGATTTTATGAAGCAGCTTGGAATTTTGAGAGATTCCGACCAGCTGGTTTCAAAATTGGCAAGGCAGGAAAATGTACTTGGGCTGCTTTCAAGCGCTTTGGCATGGAGCAAGTACCATGACGAAATGGAAGCCTCCGGCTATCTGCAGGCTTTGAGAACAAAAAAAATAATGGATGCCTATGCTAATCTTTGCCTGCCGCAAATAAACCAAAACGGCAACAGCTGTTATGACGAGCTGTCAAGGCTGGTGGAGTCGGAATGGCAAAATGTATTAAATATGGCCAGCTATAATTCGGAAGCTGAAGCTTTTATACAAAAGCTTAGAAATGCGGGAGACGGGCTGGCTGAAGCCGGAAAGCAGGCATTGGAATTCTGTATCCAGGGCATTATAGAATATTTGGCAGTAAACGATTTTTACATGGACAGAGAAACTATAGGCCAAAAAATAGAAAGCAACATGCAATACTATGATGATATTTCTTCCTTGTACAATAAATATACCTGCATGCCTTATGATATATACAACTTGCACAGCCTTGTGGAATTGATGGGGGATAAGGAATACAAGGCTTTAGAAAAGGGAGAAAAAGGAGCTTTCCAAAAATCTGCTGCCATCCTTATAATGCTTGAACTGGGAGAAAATGCGCTTTCCGAATGCCGCTCTATAGAAGACTATGATAGTCTGATTGGCAATAGAGGTTTTACATGGCTGGATTCGTACTTGAGTCTTGATGCAGAAGACAGGCTGGCCATATTGGACAGCATGGCGGAAATTCACAAAAATTCGGAAAAGGACAAGGCTTTTGACAGCTATGCGGAATGGCACAAGAAGCTTGCAGTTATAAAAACGGCTGAAGAAAGCATAAACCTGGAAGAAGAATATGCAGGCAATGAAAAAATAAAAGCGTTTTATTCCGCACAAAAATTCCTGGCGGCGTACCGGGATTTAATACTGGAACTGGAATATGCAGACAAAAACCATGCAGCTTTATATTTGGAAGCATTTATTAATACAAAGCGATATGAAGACATAGACAGTCTTGCAAATTGCGCCGGGCCTTGGATCAATGAATTATTGGATACCCTGAACAAGAACTCTGACACTTGCTGCAAACTGGATGAGCTGTTGCTTGTTTTTCTGGCGGAAGGAAATGATATTCCCGAATCTTTTGAAAGGCTTTTTGAACATTTAAAAAACCTTGCAATTGCGCAGTCAAGTGATCCAGAACAGCAAGCTTATTGGCAGGGAGCCTGGCTTGATTTGCCTTCTGTAAAACAAAAGCTTGCCATTCTGGAAGCTGATTACGGAGCCTGGCTAAAAAATACCAGACAGGAAGAATTCAATACCTTGGCAGCAGAAAACAATTGGCAAGCTTTTGCCGAAGAACTGGCTAATGGCTGTTTTGGCATTGTTTCAAGCGAGTTTCTTCCGTTTTATCTGGCCGGCAAGGAGCTGTTTTATATTTATTTGTCAAGCCCAGAAGGCTATTGTCATTTGGAGCTTTTATTGCCGCTGCTGGATAACATGGACAGGGAAGCATATAAAAAACTGGAAAGCTATTATTTGAAAAAAAGGTACACTGAAGCCTACTCTGCTATGGCAGACGGAGACATTTCCGAATGGCTGTTGGGGTATTCCGATGGAACAGCGGAAACCATGATGAATTCCGGCCCAAGAAAACTGTTAAGCCATGATGAAATTTGCTCGGTGTTTGACAGCCTAAGCTACGGACTGGATATTAGCGGCTTGGAATATTTTAGAAAAAATGAACAGGAAAGGCTTTTTTCCAACAATTGCGAGTTGTTGAATCTGGTTTTGCTGGGCAACAGAAACAGGATGAATGCCATAATAGAAACAAAAATTGCGGACTATGCAGAAAAATGCCAGAAAGCTGCCGACCGCATGCAATACGCTCTTTTTCTTGAGCATGAAGCTGATAATGACCGTTCTGCGTGGATGCGTGAACTGTCCAAGCATTTGACAAAGGACAATGTACATAACGCAATTGCTTTTGATGATGATGCCTTCCTGGCCTCACTTTTGCTGGCAAAAGAAGCCAATACTGAAAAAATTATATTGGAAAACGTACTTAAACAGGCAGTAACCAAAAAAATGGTATTGCTGGAAAATGCATTTCTTTTTGCCTTGCCCGGCATAAATAATCCCGAAAACAATCCTGGCAGCAAAGCCTGTCTGGAAAGCATGCTAGCTTCCAGAGAAGAATTCTTTAAAACCGGCAGTTCGGAATGGTTTGTTAGAAAAGCAATCGGAAGCAATGTAGATATGTTAAGAATTAAAACCTTGTCCAAGACCCAGCTTGAAGAAGAATTCCAAAATGCCAATGACAGTTTGACAGAAAAAATTCTGGATTTGGAAAATTATTATTCAGAGCAATTTTTGCCAATAAGCGAAGCAGCCAGCAGGAAGTACTTGTCCTACAATGCTGAAGTAGACAGATGCAAGCTCTTGTATGACTCTATGAGGCTAGCAAGGCTTGAGTTCAGAAAGATGCAGGAAATCAACGAGTGGGCAGAAAGCATTTATCTAAAGGATTTTGGAAGCAACCTTTCAGAAAACCACAAAAGCCCAAAAGAAAGGCATAACGAAACCATATACAGTTATGAAAGGTCAAAATGCGCATTGCAAGTTTTGGAGGCTTTGCTTTCCAGTAGCTCTCAGGGAACCAATTTGGAATACAGCCTTTTAATGGACGCATACAAAAATGCGGACAACTCATATTATATGGGCAGGGTAGTGGAGTTTGACGCAAAAAACCTGATTGCAATGCAGGAAACAAGACTAAAAGAGGCTGAACAGGATGAATACAATGCAAGAATAGTGCTGGTTTCCGGGCCGGACAAGTTTATGGCTGTACAGCAAAAGCATAATGATCTTGTAATGGTAGAAAAAACGGGTGAAGGAAAGTTCAGGCTGAACCTGGCTTACGAACTGGACGGCTCAGGCTTGATAAATATTTACGATACAAGATCAGACGAAAACGCTTTTAACGAATACTTCAATTTTTATGACCAGGAAAGCGGCATTCAGGGCATAAATAAAAAGCTTAGCATGGCAGAGCATGATGCCATGGAATGGCTTGACAATATGCACAGCAAAGGAAGGCCGTATTATGAAGAATTGCTGCTGGCCGGCCTTTACCTGAAAAGCATGGGAAGCGAGGAAGACAGACAGGCATGGTTCAGTGGGGAGGCGGATCCCAATTTTCAGGGTGGTTCAGGGGCTTATAACCTTGGACATATCCCTTTAAGCCAGAGTTTTCATTCAGAAGATATTGCAGGCTTGTTTTTAAATGCACGCTTTGAAGTAATGAAGGCTGCCTACAAAGGGCTTGTGTCATCAGGCAATGGCAAGAATGACCTTGCTTGCTACCTGTTGTTCAGGGAGTACAAGCTGGTTGGCAATTTTCCAGAAGAAGAAAAACTGATTCTGGAAACCAGGGCCATTGACAAAATATGCCAGGACCTCAACAAAAGCAAAAAACAGAATATTGTTGCGGGATCAAACGCGATTGGGCTGGGCTTTGCGCTTACAATGGCAGCCATACCGTTTAACCTTTATCTGCTAATCCCGGCTGCTGCCGCCTATATATTGGGAGGGACCTTTTTACACAAGGCTTCAGCTATTAGTGAAGCCATTACCGACCTAGAAGCTGTAAAAGACGGCAAAGATAAAATACTGGCCGACAAGAAAACGCTTTTTGACAAGAATTACGAAAACTGGCTGACCAAACGGGATAGGCTTGCAAAGGAACAAAAGGAGCTGAACAAATTGCTGTACGGCTCCGAACAAGCAAGCCTGAATGGCCAGGGAGGGACGGCAAGCATTATAAGTTATGAAGTATTCATAGACGGGGTAGAAGAAACGCTCCGAAGCGGGGTCTCCGGAATTGGCAGGGCCGAAATTTTGAAGCTGTTTGACAAAAAGAGTTTTGATGAAACAGTCTTCGGAAAGGCCTTTACAATAACGGCTTGCCTGGAGCTATGCAACCAAAAATTTGAGGCAGCCAGAACGGATGCTTTTTATGAATTGCAGGCAGAAAAACAGAAGCTAGCAAGTTTGCAGTCGGAAGCGGCCAAAAATTTTTATGACAGGGTGAATGAAAATTTGTTGATGGACAAAGAGCTAGAAAAGCAATTGCATAAACTTGCAATGGAAGCGGCAAATCCCGAAAAAAATGTTGCTGAACGCAAGCTTGCCGCCAGGCAATATGACGAACTTTTTTCATGCTCAGTTTTTGTCCAAAGCGAATTGGAGCATGAGTTGTACGAACTTGCCAAAGCTGCATGGGGAGAAGCCTGCTGGAACAGTGCGTGGAATGATTCATCCATTATTATGCATGATACCAGTATGATAAACAGCTTTGCCCGGTACTCGCGCCAAAGCGAGCCTTTTATCCTGGACAAACAGCATGATCTCTTGGATGCAATAATATCGGCCATGCAAAACGCGGAGGCAATTCGCCTGGAAACAATAGGAAAGGAATGCGAATTGCTCAGGCTGGACTTTGACAGGCAATACTCTGCCTGGGATGCCCAGCTTTTGGAAATACAAAACCTGGCTGCAAAAGAATGGGATGCCGCCAGGGGCAAATTCAACAGGTCTTACAATAACTGGAGAAGCCAATTCGAAGATGAATACAAAGACATAACTGCGGAATGGCAAGAAAGCTATCAGGAATTTTCAGAAGCAAAAATGCAATGGATAGACAGCCAGTATCTGTATGCGGCCAATGCCGGCAATTCTGGTTTGTTGGAACAAAGTACTGCCGATATCGAGCTTGCCATAGGCAAGGCCATGGCCAAAACTGCAAGAAAAATCATGGGTACAAAAGAAGGCTTGCAGTCGGCGGAATATGTGGCAAAGCTTCTTGCGGATACCAGGCTGCACGCTTTAATGGCCCATGCGGCCAACTTTGCTTCGCTGGAAAATTTTGCGGCACTGCCGTTACAGTATGTGCAAAAACGCCATAGCGCAGCAGAAAGCATGGCATTGGCCCAGGCAGTTATAATGGACATAAACAAGGACATGCGGCAAGCAGCCGCAAAGCTTGCTGCTGAGCAGGCAAACAACCTGCTAGAAGAAACCCAAAGGCTTTTCTTTGAACGCCTGGAGCAGGAAAACAAAAGCATGTGGGATTGGGAAAGAAGCCTGGTGCTAAACAGCGGCTACAGCATTGCCAACGAGATAAGCCGTTCAGCAGTTGTAGCCTCTACTGTCTTTGGTGCAGTCAGGGACAGGCAGACTGTGCATTTTTACCGCTACTTTTATGCAGACAGCCCTGAAATGGCTGTAAGGCTGGATGCGGCAGCTGTTGATGGCCTGGATGCATCAGTTGTAATGCATATGGTTTATGCGGCACAAAATGATATGACCGCATGGGCACAAAAAATATTCGGATCGGCAGACGGAAAAGGCCAGGCAACCCAGCTGTACATACCAAGGTTGACGCTGGAAAATTCCGATGCATGGAGCTATGCCCTGGAACAACAAGCTCTAAAAAGCGACAAAAAATCCGAACGCTTTGTGCAGCTCCAGGACAAAATGAAAAACAGCTCTTATGACTCGCTTAGCGTGGCAGAGAAGGACGAGTATGCAAAATTAAGCAGGGAAATTGCCAGTGTACGGGAAGGAGAGTTTGGCAAGCATATAGGTTATGCACCCGTGTTTAAAAATTGCATGGACTTTGAAAAAAGCCGTTCCTTCAATGTGGAAGATGAAGGATACGGACAAATGGGTCTGATTCTTCTTGATTTCCAGTGGAATGAAATGCTGGCTGCTTATGGTTATGCCGAACTGGCAAGGCCGATGTATGACCAAAAAATGTGGATGGAAGGCGCTGTCCCGGGTTTTGCTGCCCCAAGCGTAAGGGATGTAGTGGCAATAGCTTCAGAAATTATAGGCAGCGTCACAGGACAGAAGTGGTTAAGCTATGCAGACGAGCTGTTGTTTGCCGGACTGGATTTGGGAGGCGGATACAGAACTCCGGAAGAAGTAGGAATGCAGCTTGCAAAAAAGGTATTGTCAGAAATTTCCGGCAGCGCTCTGGGGTTTGCAACAGGCAAGCTGGGAAACATGCTGGGAAACGCATTGTCGGAAAGCAGCAAGGCAATTAACTTTTTGGTTCAGACCGAACTGTCCGTCACAGCTGCTTTTACCGGCGCGGCAATGAACAATTATATAGCAGCCATGGACCTAGGCCGTTTGGGCAGCGCGGAATGGATGGACTGGAATGCTGTAAAAGCGGGCTGGTCCGGAAGCGGAATAATCAGCTCCGCTTTGCAGGCGGGCATAAGCGGCGGGCTTGCTGGCATTAACCTGCGTGATGCCAATGGTTACAGCCTTGCGGCCAGCACTTTCAATACAAGGGATATCCAAAGCCTCAATTATCTTGCAGGAGCCATGGGCGGGAGCGCTTTGAGCCTGCTCATGACAGGAAACGCAAGCTTCAACCTTGCCAGCATTCATGGGGTGGGTGTTCTGGAAGTAAACATGGGCATAGACGGGATAAACGGGAAGCTTGGAACCGGAGGAACAAATATAAGTTATCAAAAAATAATGTCCGCAGCCGGCGGCTTAAGGGAATCTTCTAAACTTATGGACTGGAAATACGGCGGACTTGAAACATCAAGCACTCTTAATGCAATAAATATGTTGTCGTATACACAAAGCGCCTTGAACAGGCAAATAGCCGGAGATATATGGAAAGGCAAGCAAAATCATGTGTATGCCTGCACTGAAGGATATGGCGAATACGATATTGACAAAGACAACATAAGCCTGAACATGAATTTGCTTGGCAAAGGGAAGGAGGCCAGTGCAAAGCTGGCAACAGTTTTGGCGCACGAAGGCACTCATGCCAGCGGAATCCGCATTGAAGGCCTGGCTCATTTGCAGGGCTTTGGCACCTATAACGAGCTGCAAAGCTGCTTCCGGCTGGATGCGGATATGGCTTTCAAAGATGCAATGCTGCGGGCAATAAAAAATCCGGAACATTGGACAGAAAACTCTGGAAATATTGACTACTGGAAGTTGATGGAAGACGGCAGCCTTTTGTTTGACAAGGACGGATGGCTAAAGGATTCCAAAGGCAACTTTATTGTGGATGCCAAAAACAAGCGTATCGGAGATGATACTATTGAAGGAGGCTTGCTAAAAATTCTTGGTCTTGACGACAACAAAAAAAACAGGGCTTTTGTATATGCCATGCTGGAAAGAACGGGAATGACAGAGAAAGAAAAGGATATTTGGTGGAAGCACGAAGGCAATGAAGGCATGTTTATAAGCCTGGAAGACAAAGAATACAAACCCTTCTATGATAGCCTGCTTACGGAACATAATACCCTCAATATTTATAATGCTCTTGTGGCCAATGGCAGCATGGATTTGAACCCTACTTATGTTGAAGCCAACTCAAAGTGGTGGATCAGGGGTTTGAATGCACTGGGCCTGGACAAAATTTCAGGGCAGTTTGTCCCAGAAGGCAAATACATCAGTTACGAGCAATACAAGGCCAACAATTTTATACAAGGCTTGCCTGTGGTAAACGAATCCATGCCCGCCAAACTTGGCAGCATGATAAACACCATGTTTGGCGCAAGCGGAGACAAGTTTCTGCACAGGGGTTTGGACTTCCTGGTATTGAAGGAGGATGTATTCCCGATTTTTGTAAACGACACGACCATAGCCAAAGTATTTTTCGGGGACGAATATGCAACTACAGCCCAGGGCCATCATGTAGACCTGTTGACAAAAGTTAGCTATACCTTCAAGGGGCAGGAACGAACGGACACCATAGTACAGCGTATGCTGCACCTTGACAGCGTTGCTGTAAGCAATGAGCAAAATATTGCAAACACAATAATACTGGGCAAATCAGGAAACAGCGGCTATTGGAACGGAGATTATGGGTATCACCTGCACACAGATTTGTATACCGGCAACACCGGCAGTCCCTGGCTGAATTATGTTGGCAGCCAGGCGCAACAAAATATTACAGGGGCAAATGGCATCAAGGACCCTTATACGTATAAAAACGACAAAAACGTATATTACGACCCTATGATATTTTTATACAAATATGAATATGGAGTAAGCGCGGATGCGTACAAATATTTCTAGACTATAGCTGTGTCCGCTAAAATTCCCGCGACAGGCTGTAAGCTATCAGCCAGTTAAGCGCGCCTTTGGCAGCAGCCGTAGCTTTGGCCATAAAGGGAGAAGCCAAGTGCCTGGCTTCTCCGGCCAGCTCATGCATTTTGTCAGCCAGCTGCCGGCGTATCCCCAGGCCTTCCAGACTGTTGCGCACAATTGCCAGGTCTTCTATAGACAGCTTTTTGGAGCCAAAAATGGCTTCCAGCCTGGATCTAAGTTCGGGTTCTGCTTTTTCAAACAAAAAAAGCCTGTGCAGGGTTCTTTTGTTTTCCCTTATATCCGTTCCAACAGGTTTTCCAAGGTTTTTTTCATCAGCAAACAGGCCCAATTCGTCATCCTTTAACTGAAAGATAAGCCCCAGTTTTTCTCCCAGCTGTTCAATTTGGCTGCGCTGTACGTCAGAAGCAGAAGCTATTACAAGGCCAAGCGTAAGAGGCAGGCTAAAGGTATACCTGGCAGTTTTATGCCTGTATAAAGCCAGTATGGCTTCTTCATCCGGCTCTGAACCCGGCTTTTTATTTTGCTTTGCAGGCCTATGGTCAAATGATGCTATTGGCCCCGAAGTTGACTGCAATGCGCCGTTTGCAACATCCCGCATCTGGGCTATGCCAACCAGGGACAGCTCTCTAGCCGCTGTGGATACAAGCTTCCTTTGCAGCCCGGCATTTAGCGGAACTTCTGCAAGAAGCTCAAATGCAGAAAAAAAGGCCAGATCGCCGGCACAAATGGCCAGGGCCTGGCCGTAATGCTCCGGTTCCGCATAGCCAGCCCGACTCAACTCGTCTTCATAGGCGGCATGGAGGGTGGGTTTGCCTCGCCTCAGCCTGTCCCTGTCCATTATGTCATCGTGGATCAACAACCCTGACTGGAACAGCTCCAAGGCAGCTCCTGCCAAAAGTGCTGCCTGCCTTTGTTCCTCTGTGGAGCCAGCAAAAAGCTCCAGGCCAAGGCTTACCAGGCAGCCTCTAAGCATTTTGCCCCGTTTTGTGTATTCAAACAGGCGTTCAAGCGTATCCTTACCCATAGCCGGAAAAGCCTTGTCATATACGGCAAATAGCTGCTTTTGGCGTTTTTCAAGCGTGTTTATCAGGCTGCTTCTTATATCTGAAAAAAACTGCTCCATAACCATACCTAGCTTTCATTGTTGCATATAGGCGATGCGCTGTCCATAACTCTCCGTTTTATTAAACTTTTGTAGTTCCTGGAATCTTAGTGGAAGTGCCCACTTTACAAAAAACACTACCAGGAATGGTATAGGCAAGGTTTGCTTTACACAATATATGGTACCCAAAAGAGCTGCCACTAATCTTCCGGAAACTATATAAAAATTTTGACACACAAAAAAATTTGACTAGACTAGTTTATAGACTGTGTTATAATGTATGCTATGGTTTAAGATATTAAACATATTGGACTTTTAGCATCCTTTTTAGCTTATAGAGGAAGTTTTAAAATGACCAAAGAAGAACAATTTTCTGTCATTACGGGTCTTTTGCTAAACTATGAAACCGGCGACTTTTTGCTATTGTCCGATCTAAGCGATACGCTAGTAAGCCTTAAAGATTTTTTTCTGGATATAGAAGCTGCCTGCCTGTTTATAGACAAGCTTCTAAACTGCATAACTGCAGAGATGAAAAAGGCAGGCATACCCGGCTTTGCAGAAGGCATTTCTGCAGCTATAGATCTGCTTCAGCGCCTTGCCTTTGCCCTGGACGAAACAGCCAAGAACGACGCCATACAAGCCATCAACAGCTATGCATGCAGGATAAAAGAAAAGGCCGCAGAATCTGCAGCGCCAGAAGAAGAATACGACAAGGAAACCTTGCAGATATTTTTTGTGGAGGCCAGGGATCGCCTTGGCAGCGCCCAGGAAATGATACTAAAGCTGGAAGAAAACCCCAATGACATGGACATTATTCAAAACCTGTTCAGGGTTTTTCATACCATAAAAGGGGAATGCGGCTTTCTTAAAATAGCCACGCTTGGCGAGCTTACCCATAATATGGAGAGTGTTCTGGACCAGCTAAGAAGCGGCAAAGCCGGCTTAAGCCAGGCTCACATAGATATTTTGCTGGAAGGCATAGATTTAAGCAAAGAAATCCTTAAAAGCCTGGAAAAAAAAGAATTTGTCATGTTCAGCGATATCTCTCTTGATGCATATTTGTTGAAGCTAAAGGCTGTGTCTGCTGCTCCTAAAGTCAGTCTTGGCGATATTCTGGTTGCAGAAGGCAAGATGCAGGAAGAGGATGTTCAAAAAGTACTGCAAAAGCAAAAGGAGAGCGCCTTTTCCAAGCGTTTTGGAGAAATTGCGGTAAAAGAAAACTTTGTAAGCCAGGAAGAACTTTTAGAAAGCCTGCAGAAGCAAAAAGAAAGCGCCAGCCCGGAAGGCCCCAAAATCCTTGAGCGGGCAGATCCTGTAATTAAGATAAGGGCATCCAAGGTAAACTTTCTGGTGGACATGATAGGAGAACTGCTAATAGCCATGGGGCAGGTCGGCGGAAGCGGAGTGGAGCTTATGCAGATGCGTAAAATTACGCGCAGCCTGCAATATGCTGCCATGGAGCTGAGGACGGATACCCTTCATAACCTTTTTGGAAACCTGCGCAGGGCTGTTAGGGACCTGTCCCGTCAATTAGGCAAAAAAGTGCAGCTGTTATGTGAGGGAGAAGAGCTGGAAATAGACCGCAACCTTATAGAAAAGCTGGAAGAACCGCTCATGCATCTAATACGGAACTCCCTGGACCATGGCCTTGGCTCGGAAGAAGCCAGGCTTGCAAAAGGCAAGCCGGCCCAGGGCACAGTGCTACTAAAAGCCCAGCGCCAGGGCAACTCCATTGTAATTATAGTCAGGGATGACGGCCGTGGGCTGGACAGAGAAAAAATCCTTGCCAAGGCCATAGAAAAAAAGCTTGTAAACCAGGATATGGCGGAAAAGCTTTCCAACCAGGATGTGTTTAACCTCGTTTTCATTTCCGGCTTCAGCACCCACGAAAATGTATCCCTCATTTCCGGCCGGGGAGTGGGCATGGATATAGTCCGCTCCGTGGTTATAGCCAATCGCGGCAGAATAGAGGTGGACTCTGAGCGCTACCAGTTTACCGAAGTCCGCCTGATATTCCCCCTGAGTACGGCCATTATTGACGGCATGATAACCCGTGTTTCCGACAACCTGTTCATATTCCCTATCAGCAGTGTGGTGGAATCCATCAAAATTACCAAAGACATGATTTCTTCCGTAAACAAAAGAGTAAACATTGCCAACTTGAGGGGAGAATCCATACCCGTAATAAGCATGCACAATTCTTTTGGAGTGGCTCCGGTCAAAGACAGCCCGCCGCAGATTGGTGTTGTTTGCGAAAATTCCGAACTTAAAAAGTTCATGTTTGTTCTGGATGAAGTAATAGCCAAACGCGAAGTGGTAATAAAATCGCTAGGCTCCCGTTTTAAAAAAATGCAGGGAGTATCTTCTGCAACCGTTCTGTCTGGCGGCAAAATAGGCCTGGTGCTGGATATAGACGAGATTATAAATATTTCGCTGTCAGCAGGAAACAGCTAATGAAAAAACAAACCTTGCTTGTAGCACTTTGTACTGCTTTGGTCATCTTGTCTCCATTTACACATTTATTGTCACAGAAAGCAGGCATAATGCTTTCTTCTGGACTTTCCGCTTTTGTAATAATTTTTCTTTTGATGCTGCTGGCTCTTAACAAAAATAAAGAACAAATTTATTCTGTAAATGAAACCGTTGATGTTAGCGAAGAGCACAAAGCGGGTGAAGAAGAACTGGGCTCAGAACTGCATGACTTGGCTGCAGAAACTGTTACTGTCATAGAAGAAGCGCTAAACAAAGCGCCTATAGATCCGTCCATGCTGGCAGTATACAGGGCGGCTTTCCCGGAGCTTTTTGCAAGCATAATCCTGTATCTTAACAATACAAGCGAACCCATAAGTGAAAGTCTTGTAAGAATTAAAACACTTATTGCCGGCTTTCAGACCAGCATAGCCGATAGCCGCTCGGCTTACGAAAAGCAGGGCCAAATAAAGGCCATAAAAGACGGTGTAGAAGTTTTAAAAACACATATAAGCGAGCTAAGCGATTTAAGCAGCAGGTCTTTAACCGAAGTGGCCAAGCAAATTAAAACCCTGGACGAACAAATGAAGCTCATCCTGGGTATGGTATTCAATATTTCTGATGTGGCTGCCCGTATTCATGTGCTTTCCATAAATGCGTCAATAGAGACAGCAAGGGCAGGCGTACACGGAAGGGCATTCAAGGTTATTGCGGATGAAATACAGAAATTGTCCAGGGAAACCCAGAGTTTTGTAAACAGCATAGAAGAATATGTATCCGGAACCCAGAAAGCCTTTACAGCCCTACATGCAGCCATGGAGAAAAACCGCAACGAAATTTACCAGCATGCACAAGAGGACATGCTGGAAAACGAGCGTATTACAGAAACCCTGGACGGACAATTAAAAACCATAAAGGAACTGTACGCTGCTGTAATGGGCTTTGTTGACTCTTTGCAGATAGACATGACAGCCTTTGCTCCCCTTGGCATGCTGCATGCCATAATTACACAAGAAATTGAGAACCTGGAAAAAGTTTCTTCAGATGTGATGGCTTTCTGCACAGATGCCTGCCCTAAAGGCAAAGACTTTGTAGCCAGGGCAGAGGATGCTGGTACCATAAAAGGCATAGCCCATATACGTTCCAGGCTTACCACATCCCGCGAGCTGGATGCCCTGGAAAAAGCGCTTAAACAAAACAGCCTGTCCGTCTTGGCAGACATGAAAAGGGACAATGTTGGCATAGAATTTTTTTGATCTGAAACCGGGGGCAAAAACTCAAAAGGGGTAGAAGGATGAAAAACATAATGCTGGTGGATGATTCCACTTCCATTAGAAACTTATTGAAAAATTCACTGATAGGCCAATACAACATAATAGAAGCTGAGCATGGCAAGGATGCGCTTGCCAAATTGCCTGGCCAGAATATAGACATGTTTCTGCTGGATGTGAACATGCCGGAGATGGACGGCATAAGCCTGTTGGCCGAGTTAAGAAAAACTCCTGCCCACAAAAGTACGCCCATACTCATGCTTACAACAGAAACAAAAGAGGAACTTAGGCAGAAGGGCAGGGAGCTTGGAGCTTCCGGCTGGATTGTAAAGCCCTGCGAGCCGGATAAACTTTTGGCAGCCATCCAGAAGCTGCTGTCTTGATTCCATAAAAGGGAGGTAGTTTTATGGGAATATCTCGGATGAAGGGCCTTGGAGGTTCCAGATACCTGAACTTTACGCTTGAGAAAGAAAGCTACTGCATGGAAATACTCAAGGTAAAGGAACTAATGGGTATGACGGGCATTACTCCCCTTCCGCAGACACCGCCGTTTATAAGGGGTGTAATAAACTTGAGGGGGCAGATCATACCAATAATAGACTTGCGCCTCAAGTTTGGCATGAGCTTTCTGGAATACCACAAGCGTACATCCATAATAGTGGTAGAACTGGAAATGGAAGGTGACACCGTACTTATGGGATTGGTAGTGGATGCCATACAGGAAGTAATAGCCATACCTGACGAAAAAATATCCATACTGCCCTATATAAACACCAAGGTAAAAGCGGAATATGTGCGTGGTGTGGCAGAAACGCCGGAAGGCATGAAGATTGTACTAGACGTACATAAAATTTTAAGTGACGAAGAATTTGTGCAGCTTAAGGGTAGCGCGGCAACAAAAACTACGGCAGAAGCCTGAATAAATATTAAGGAAGGAACAAGTATATGAAGATGAAACTGTCAATAAAACTGTTTATGGGTTTTGGAGGAATAGCTGTAATAGCTGTACTCATAGGCCTGGTTGGATTTTTTGCTCTTGCCCAAACAAACAACACCCTTACACTTCTTGCCAAAGAAGACGTACCGGCCATAATAAACCTGGCCAATATAGTGGACAACTTTCAGAGAATTAAGGTTGCGTTAAGAAGCCTTACATCGCCATTTCTAACAGAAGAGGATTTCCAGAGGCAGCTGGACATTATAATGAGCAACCGCGATGCCATCAACAAGGCTTTAGCTTTTTACGACCCCCTGCCCAAGGAGCCGGAAGAAGAAAAGCTGTATCAGGATTTTTTGCTTAAGCACAAATTAACAGTCGCGGAAAATAACAAATATCTGGAAGTTGTAAAAAAAATGCGCAGCGACAAGCTAGACCCTGTTGTTTATGGCAAAACTGCCGCGGACATGGCCTTGTCCGGAGATAACAGAAAGGCTTTTGACAATGCGCTGGATGTTCTTGTCAAGCTTAACGAATTTGAGCAGGATTTTTATGGCTTAAAACGGCCGGAAGAGGCTGTAGCTGCCGCCAATCGCTTTATGTACATAATAATTGCGGTAATTGCAGCCGGCATTTTAATTGCCATAATACTGGCCTATGCCATAGCCCGCTCCATAAACAGGCCTGTTAACAAAATAGTAAAAGACCTTAGCGCTGGCTCCAACCAGATAGGAAACGCTTCCGAGCAGCTGTCTGTAAGTTCCCAGCAGATAGCTTCCGGTGCATCGGAACAGGCTTCCGGCCTGGAAGAAACTACTTCTTCCATGGAAGAGCTCGGCTCCATGGTCAAACAGAATGTAGAAAATGCAAGGGAATCCAACCTCCTGGCGCAAAAAGCTACTGAAGCTGTACAGATGGGCTCAAACCATATGGACAAGCTGCTTGTATCCATGAGAGACATAAGCAAGGCAACAGAAGAAATAAAAACTGTTATAGACGTAATAGACGACATAGCCTTTCAGACCAATATGCTTGCACTTAACGCCGCAGTTGAGGCAGCCAGGGCCGGAGAAGCAGGCATGGGTTTTGCTGTAGTGGCTGACGAAGTAAAAAACCTTGCCAACCGCAGTGCTGCCAGTGCAAAAGAGACTGCACAGATGATAAAAACCACCCTGCAGAAAACAGAAGAAGGCATGACCCTGTCCAACGAACTGGCTGGCATTTTTAAAGAAATTTTTGCCGGGGCAAACAAGTCTATAGAAATGAGCAGGGAAGTGGAGTCTGCAAGCAGGCAGCAGGACGAGGGCATAAGCCAGATAAACAAGGCTGTTGTGCAGCTGGATACGGTAGTACAGCAGAATGCTGCCGCATCGGAAGAGACTGCCAGTGCGGCAGAAGAGCTTCAGAGCCAGGTGGAATCCCTTAATGACACCATCCGGAGCCTTGCAGAACTTGTTTTTGGCGCCCAGGCAGCAGAAATGACCCAGTCTCAAAAGACAGCAAAACCCAGGCAGCAAAAAAAAGAACAGCCCAAAACATCATACGGCACGGAAGAAAAACCCAAAGAAGAACCAAAACAATTGCCGTCCAAAAGCAAGGGCCTGCGCATAGTGCTGGATGACGACCCAGAATTCCAGAAGGAAGAAGAGTTCTGATCAACGATGCGGACCATTTTGCCGGGGGGAGCATGCTCTCTGGGAGCAAGCTCCCCGACGACATACTTGTAAACCATTATAAAAACCTTGCTTACAAAAGCTTTGGCATCCAGTTCCTGGGTGCCAAAGTTGATATATTAAAAATAAAGCTCAACAAAATGGCTTCTGCACACAACCTTGAGCTTTACAATTTTTACGACAGGCTGGTGTCGGAAGACCCGGAAGCCATCGACATTTTCCTGCATCAAATAACGGTTGGTCATACCTATTTTTTCAGAGAAAATGCACATTTTGAAATTCTGGTCAACGACATTAAAAAGCGCTCTATAAGGGAGCCCTTAATTTGGTGCGCGGCAAGTTCTTCCGGAGAGGAGCCTTATTCCATAGCAATAAGCCTTTTGGAAAGCGGAATTGCCAAT
Source organism: Spirochaetota bacterium (assembly GCA_029548805.1). GTDB lineage: Bacteria > Spirochaetota > Spirochaetia > Treponematales > UBA12059 > SZUA-370. Next base: position 41,283 of record JAKPMS010000148.1, read on the forward strand.
TTTAAAATTCTTGCGTCCGATGTAAATCTTAATGCGCTTAAAACCATGAACAAGGGACTTTATCACACAAGCCGTTTTGAAAACATGGATCCAGTTATCAAACAGACTTATTTTAAAAGGGCCAGCCAATATTATTACAGTGTTATTCCAAAGCTAAGAGAATACCTTGTATTAAAAAGACTTAATCTGCATGACAGTCTTGCGTTTGAAAGCATGTTCGACTACATCTTTTGCAGAAATGTGCTTATTTATTTCTCCGAAGCTGGCAGGTCAAAGGTTATTGACACTTTGGTAAGGAATTTATTGCCAAAGGGGCTTCTTTTTGTCGGGCATTCGGAAGCCATTTTGAGCCTGCCGGACAAACTGGACAAAGACAGTCCTGCCAGTTACAGAAAGAACTAAAAAATTATGGCCAAAATAAAGGTAATGATAGTAGATGATTCGGCAATAGTAAGGGAAATACTTACACAAAAGCTTTCACGGGATTCCCGCTTGGAAATTGTAGGAAGCGCGGCAGACCCTTACATAGCCAGGGACAAGCTGGAAAAAACGGAAGTGGACGTAATTCTTCTGGACATAGAAATGCCCAGAATGGACGGGCTCACCTTTCTGCAGCGCCTAATGCAGCAGCTGCCCCTGCCTGTCATTATAGTTTCTTCACTTGCCAAAGACCATAATGATGCCGCCATGAAGGCTCTTGAACTGGGGGCTGTGGATGTTGTACCCAAACCTGGCGGCCCATTTTCTGTGGAAGAGGTCATACCCTATCTTACAGAAAGGATAATAGCTGCCAAGCATGCCAATATAAAAAAAATAAAAGAAAGACTGGAAATGAAGGCGGCCGAGCCTTTAAGCGCAGCAAAAAAAAAGGACAAGGCCAGCGGCTATCTTTCTAGCATTCAAACCACAAACAAGCTTATAACAGTAGGTGCTTCTACCGGGGGCACCCAGGCCATGGAAACCATTTTTGCCAATTGGCAGCCGGATTTTCCTCCCACACTAGCGGTCATTCATATGCCTGAACGCTTTACCGCCACTTTTGCTTCCAGACTAAACGATATATGCCCGGTAAACGTAAAAGAGGCGATAAACGGGGAGCGCCTTTCGGGTGGCACTATATACATAGCTCCAGGGAATTATCACATGCTTTTACGAGCCCAGGGCACTGAGCGCAGCATTAAAGTGGTAAGCGGCCCAAAAGTATGCAACCAGCGCCCTGCCGTAGACCCGCTTTTTGAGTCCGTTGCAGCCATTGCAGGTAAAAACTGCATAGCACTGCTTTTGACTGGAATGGGCAAGGACGGAGCCGCGGGGCTGCTAAAAATAAAAAATTCCGGCGGCTATACCATAGCTCAGGATGAAAAATCTTCCATAGTCTGGGGTATGCCAAAAGAAGCCATAGACCTGGGGGCTGCCAGCGTGGTTCTGCCTTTGGATGGGATGGTAAACCACATAAAAGGCAGACTGAGTATAGAATAGTACTTCCCCAAAGCTTAGCGTCAAGCAAGTATTTGGCTAACAAGCAATTATTTCATGTATCAAGCCGGAAAATTCTTCATACTGCGCTAATTATGCTATATTTTAGCTTGCTTATTTTTTATTCTTTATAGAATAATGATGTAATCATACTAAGCTTTGGGGAACTACCAATAGGCAAAGGCAAAAAATGAAAGTATGCGTAATCGGGGGCGGATCTACTTATACGCCTGAATTGGTTTCGGGCTTTATTAAAAGAGCCAGCGCAATTGGCCTTACAGACTTGTGCCTTATGGACATCGATGCAGAGCGGCTGGAAATTGTGGGCGCTTTGGCAAAAAGAATGATAGAAGCTGCAGGCTCTCCTTTTAGGCTTAGCCTGGAAACAGACAGGGCCAAAGCTATGGCCGGAGCTTCTTTTATTGCAAGCCAATACAGGATAGGGCATATGGAAGCCCGAAAAAATGACGAATACCTTGGAAGGCGCCATGGTCTTGTAGGTCAGGAAACCACTGGTGTTGGAGGTATGGCAAACGCATTGCGGACAGTGCCTGTTGCATTGTCCCTAGCAAGGGATGCAGAAAGGCTTGCGCCAGGAGCCCTGATAGTCAACTTTACCAATCCTTCAGGGCTGATAACCCAGGCTTTGAGCGACAAGGTTCCGGCAGTCCGTCTGGCAGGAGTTTGCAATGTGGGTATTACAACAGCCATGGAGCTTGCCAGACTATACGAAAAGCTGAGCGGCGTCAAAGTTCAGCCGGATAGTGTAATCCTCGAAACTCTGGGGCTGAATCATCTCAGCTGGCATCGGGGGTTTTATGTGGATGGCATGGACTGCTGGCGCACACTGTTCCCTGCAATTCTGGATGAGCTTGGCAAACAAAAAGAAAAGGACTTTGACAGAAGGACCCTGGAAACCCTTGGCATGCTTCCAAATTATTATTTGAAGTACTTTTATTACAAAGAGAGGGCATTAGCCGAACAGTCAGCCTGGCCTCCATCCAGAGCAGAAGAGGTTATAAAACTAGAAAAGGAGCTGCTTCAGCTTTACAAGGATCCTTCCTTAAATAGTGCTCCGCCGGAACTAATGAAGCGCGGTGGAGCTTATTATTCTGAGCTGGCAAGCAGGCTGATAGCAGATTCTGTAAGCGCTCAGGGGGGAGTTCATGTTGTAAATGTGCCCAACAATGGAGCTGTGGCTTCATGGCCATCGGACTGGGTTCTGGAGCTGTCCGCACGTGTAGACAGAGATGGCATAATACCCCTGCCGTCCAAGCCCTTGCCTCCTTCGCAGTTTGCCCTTGTTGCAGCAGTAAAATCTTACGAAAAGCTTACAATAGAAGCGGCCATCCATGGCGACAGAAAAGCCGCTTATGAAGCGCTGCTAGCCCACCCGCTTGGCCCAGATGCAGACAAGGCAGGAGCGGTTCTTGATGACATGCTTGAAAGCAACAAAAAATTTTTGCCGGCCTTTTTTGACAGAGCAGCATTATGAGCTTATTTATGGGCCTGGATATAGGCGGTACAGGAACCAGATGCCTTATTTGCAGGGAAGACGGAAAAGCTGTTTCTTATGGGCAAGCTGGCCCGGGCAGTCATGAAGTTGTTGGCTATGACGGGCTAAAAAAAGCCGTTGCCAAGGCTTCCGGCTTGGCTATGGACAAGGCTGGCATAAAGGCCAGAGATATCGCTGGCTTGGGAGCCGGCATGGCCGGATATGACTGGCCGTCAGACAGGGCAAAAAACCTGGAAGTGCTAAGAAGCCTCGGAACTAAGGGCCCAATTGTAATAAAGAACGATGCCGCCCTTGGTTTGGCCGCCATGTCCAACGAAGGCATAAACCTTAGCTCTGGCACCAGCAACAATTGCTACGGGTTCTGGAAGGGGAGGGAAGGTCGCCTTGCCGGAGCGGGCTTTCTTGCCGGTGAAGAGGGCGGGGGCCTGGAAGCTGCCATTCTGGCTGTAAGGGCTGTAAATCATGCCAGGAT
>JAKPMS010000098.1 GCA_029548805.1 Spirochaetota bacterium
TCCAGCAAGTTAATGGCTTCCTGGGTATACTGCTGAATAAGTGCAGAAATTTCTCCGCTTACTTTCCAGCTGAGCGAAATGGAAAAATCTTTTACCAGGTTGGTAGCGGCTGTCCAGGCAGAAAAAGTTACAGCCACAACCGCAAGAATAAAAACCAGGGTCACCGGTAAAATTATTGATACCCATAAAGGCAAATAGCGTTTGGTCTTTTTATTTGCAGACATCCATGCTCCTTTATGCTATAAAGCTTAAAAAGAATGCAATATTATAGCTATTATTTAATCTAGTCCATTGTTTTATGGTTTTCCATTGCATTATTGTCTTAATATTAAACCCATATTCTAGAAATTCATAGGAATTTATATGCATTTTTCCATCAGAACGAACAAAGCAATGCTGCAAAACAGGCTGGCTATGCTTGCAGCCGCTCTGTTAAAAGAAGGCAGAACTATATTCAATTTGTCAGACTCCAACCCGACCCTTCATGGCTTGTTGCCCAAAGGGGCAGACAAAATTTTTTCCGGTTTAAAGGCAGGTTTTTATAATCCCGATCCTAAAGGCTTGTATTCTGCCAGGACAGCTCTTGCCAAAGCTTATGGGCACAGCCCGGATGATTATTTTTTTTGTGCAAGCACTTCGGAAGCCTACTCATGGCTGTTCAAACTTTTATGCGACCCGGGAGACAGCATCCTGGTGCCAAGGCCTGGCTATCCGCTTTTTGACAATTTGGCAAGTATCGAATCTGTCCTGGCCCTGCCATACAGCCTTGAATACTGGCACCCGGAAGGCTGGGCTGTGGATATGGATGATCTATGCAGCAAGGCTAAGCAGAAGGGGGTCAAAGCCATTGTTGTAATAAATCCTAACAACCCTACGGGTTCCTACATAAACAAAAACGAAAAAACCAAAATATTGGAGCTGTGTGCCAAATATGGCATTGCCCTTATTGCAGATGAGGTGTTTTTTCCGTTTGCACTGGAAAAGGAAGGTGCAAAATTTCGTATGGATGGCGGAGAACATTGCCTTTGCTTCTCTCTTGACGGGCTGTCCAAACAACTGGGCTTGCCCCAGGCCAAGCTTGGCTGGTTGCGTGTTTCCGGGCCAGGAAAAAAGGAAGCCATGGAACGGTTGGAACTGATTGCCGACACTTTTCTGTCTGTCTCTGCCTTGCCCATGCTGGCTTTGCCCGGGCTTTTAACGCTAAAAGAAGCTTACATAAGCAATTTGACAGAAAGGACACAACACAATTTAAAAACGGCCAGACTTGTTTTTGAAACAGCCGGCTCTCCTTACAGAATTTTGCGTTGTGACGGCGGATGGACAGCTTTGCTGGAATTTCCAAAGTATAAAAGTGAAGAAGAAACGGTCCTTAGCCTTCTTAAAGAGGAGTTTATAAGCGTACAACCAGGCTATTTTTTTGACATGGAAAGGGACGGATTTCTTGCGCTCAGCCTTATACTAAAACCGGATGAATTTTTGTATGGCATATACAGATTAAAAAAACAAATTGATTCTTTTGGCCAGTGTTTTGATCCATAGCTTGCCTTTAAGGCTCTTTTTTGGGTAACGTAGAGAAAACAATCAGGAGGGTCCATGTCTGCTACACTGCTGGATGGTAAAAAATTGGCCGAATCTATCAGGAAAGGTTTGGTGCCGCGTATTGAGGCTCTTAAAAACAAAGCAATCATACCTGGCCTTGCTGTTCTTCTTGTTGGAGAAGACCCTGCCAGTATTTCGTATGTAAGCGCCAAGGAAAAAGCATGCGAAGAGCTTGGCATGAAAAGCTTTGAAAAGCGCCTGCCTGCAAATGCCTCTGAAGCAGAGATTGTTTCTGTGGTAAAATCATTTAATTCAGACCCCAAGGTTCATGGTATTCTGGTGCAATTGCCCCTTCCAAAAAATGTGTCAGAAACCAAGGTTATAGAAGCAATATCGCCGGAGAAGGATGTAGACGGTTTTACACCTGAGAATCTTGGCCGCATGATGATAGAAGAGCCATGTTACCTGCCATGTACACCACACGGGGTAATAAAGCTTATAGAGACAGCCGGAGTACACACCAAAGGCGCCAATGCTGTAATAGTCGGCCGCTCCAATATAGTTGGCAAACCCCTTTCAGTCCTGATGACAAGAAAATCCATAAACTCCACTGTTACTGTTTGCCATACCGGCACCAAAAATCTTGCCGAACATACAAAACGTGCAGACATTCTTATAGCATGTGCAGGAGTGCCCGAGCTTATAAAGGGGGACATGGTAAAACCCGGAGCCTGCGTTATAGATGTGGGGGTAAACAGGGTAACAGACGCTACAAAGGCCAAGGGTTGGCGGCTGGCAGGTGATGTGGACTTTAATGCTGTAAAAGAGGTGGCAGGCTCCATCACGCCCGTACCTGGAGGAGTAGGCCCCATGACCATCACCATGTTGTTGTTCAATACTGTGGAAGCGGCAGAAAGAAGCGCTGTCAGAAAATGAACACTGATTTAAATCCGGCAGTATCTTTAATGGCTGATGTGCAAAACATGAGTGACAACAGGAAGGTAGACATAAAAAAGGTGGGAGTAAAAGGCCTTTCATATCCCATTACCTTGCTGGACAAAGCTAATAGTCTGCAGCATACAAGCTCCACTGTTAATCTGTATGTGGACCTGCCGCACAACTTCAAGGGCACCCATATGAGCCGCTTTATAGAAGTATTTAACGAGCACAGAACAGACCTGTCCATGCCCAAGTTTCTGGCCATGCTGGATGCTCAGAGACATGCTCTTGATGCAGAAACAGCATATTGCGACCTGCATTTTCCGTATTACATAGAAAAGACAGCTCCTGTTTCCGGGCAGAAGGGCATGATGTGCTATGAATGCGCCTATGAAGGCTCCTCATCTTCTGATTCAAGGGAGTTTTGGGTTAGTGTAAAGGTACCGGTTCAGACTGTTTGTCCCTGCTCCAAGGCAATCAGCGATTTTGGAGCTCACAACCAAAGAGGCATGGTTACCGTAAGAGTAAAACTGGGACCGTTTTTCTGGATAGAAGACCTTGTGGCTATAGTAGAGCGATCAGCATCCTGTGATGTTTTTTCCATTCTTAAAAGGGAAGACGAAAAATACGTTACAGAAAAGGCTTTTGCGCGCCCCATGTTTGTAGAAGATGTAGTCAGGGAAGTTTTTACGGAATTGCAGGCTATAAAGCAATTTCCGCGCTTTACTGTGGAAGCTGAAAATTTTGAAAGCATACACAACCATTCGGCTTATGCCTTTGTGGAATATGCTCCGGAATAAAGAATTTTGAATACCCCCTTCGTACGGGGCGGTGGCAGGCTTTGCTTGCGGCCAATACTTTCTAGGAGGCTTTTATGAGTGATAATTATCCGGTGGATGCTGCTGAAGTAAAAAAGCAGGGTATGAGAGGTGTAATATCCACAGGAGCCGGCCTTGGGCTGATTCTTTTTAATTCTTTGCTGCGAATACCGGTATTGGGTTGGATTTTGGGCGGAACCATGATAGTCCTTGGTATAATGGGGTTTTTGGGCAGAAAGCGCACAGACAAAAATACCGGAAAAGTACTTATGGGCACCGGAATTTTAGGGCTTGCATCCATATTTTTTAAGGGCTTTTCGGGGCTTATATTGGGCGCTTCCGGCATAGGTCTTGTGGGTTATGGAATTTTCAATCTGGTCAAATTTGCAAAGGGGCTAAAATCCAGAAGTTGAACCCGGCATTTTGTCTGGCAGGTCGCTTTTGCGCCGCTTTTGCGGCGCTTTGGCAAAGCGTTAAAACGAATGAGCCTTGGCTTTTTGATAATCCTGCTTGTATACGGCGGCCAAGTTTTAGGCCGCCTTTTTTATGGAGTTGATTGTATGCATTATCTAATAGAAACCTATGGCTGCCAAATGAACAAAGCTGAATCTGCTGCCCTGGAAAACCTCCTTTTTGAGCACGGCTTTGCCAAAACAGAACAAGTTGAAGAAAGCAATTTGGTAATAATCAATACCTGTTCTGTACGCATAAGTGCGGAAAACAGGGCCTGGGGCAGGATAGCCCACTATGCAGCCCTCAAGCGCAGCTGCAAGTTTACCTTGCTTGTATGCGGCTGCATGGCAGAACGTCTTAAAGAGGACATGAAAAAAAAGGTGCCAGGCATTGACTATGTCCTTGGGACCTTCCAGAAATCCGCCTTCAGTACCTTGTTGGCCGCCATAAAAGAAAACAGAATCCCCGAGGTATTGGAAGAAACTCCCGCTTATGTTTTTGCCCCATCCCATCTAGAAGCCGGCTCCTTTAGTTCCTATGTGCCAATAATGCATGGTTGCAACAACTTTTGTTCTTACTGCATTGTGCCCTATGTCAGAGGCCGGGAATTGTCCCGCTCGCCCGAGTCCATTTTAAAAGAGATCAAAGCCCAGTCCGAAATGGGTATAAAAGAAATAACCCTTCTTGGGCAGAATGTGAATTCCTATTTGTGGAAAGAAAATGGTACAAGCTATAATTTTGCATGGCTTTTAAAGCTGCTGGCGGAATCCGGAGAAGCCAGGCTTGTTGAACGCATACGCTTTTTATCAAGCCACCCCAAAGACCTGTCAGAAGAAACAATAGATGTTCTGGCAGCCTTTCCCGTTTTTGCTCGCCATATACATCTTTGCGTACAGCATGGCTCGGACCGTATACTGGAGCTTATGAACCGGCGCTATACTTCTGCCCAATACATTGACCTTGCAGAAAAAATCATAAAACGCATACCGGGAACAAGTTTATCTACCGATATATTGGTAGGCTTCCCCGGCGAGACAGAAGAGGATCTGGAAGCTACCCTAGAGCTTATGAAAAAGCTGCGTTTTGCCTATGCGTATATGTATTATTATAACCCCAGGGAGGGCACTTTAGCAGCCAAAATGGCAAACCAGATTGATACAGCTACAAAAAAGTCCAGGCTGGCCAGGGTAATAGCCCTTCAGAAAGAGATAAGCAAAAGCGTCATGGAAACTATGCTTGGTACAGAAGCCAATGTGCTTATAGAAGGCCCTTCCAAACGGCGCAAGGACGAGATGATAGGCAGAACCGACCAGGATATGATGGCTGTTTTCAGGGCGGAACCTTCGCTAACGGGAACATTTAAACGGATAAGACTATTGGCCTTGAATGGCAATACTTTTAAGGCGGAGCTTGTTTCCTGATGCATTTGCAATACAAAACCAAAAAAACAAAAAGCGTCAAAAAAACTGCCCTGTTTTTGTGTTTTTTGGTCTTTTGCATTTCTGCCAACCATGCACAAAGCCAAGAAGCAAAATTGTCGCTGGAAAAGATAAAGCCCAATGCTGGAAAGCCCTCCTTTGCAAACGAAGCGCAAAAGGAGCTGTCCGGGTTAAGCAGCCTGAATGACATAGCCTGGCTTCTGGGCGAGCTGGTATTGATAAGCGCAAATCCCTTACAAAAGAAATTCTTCCTTGCGGAACGGGCTTCCAGCTTGGAGCTGTTGGCACGTTATTCCGAAGCTGCTTCCAGCTGGGAAGAAGCGGCGCGCCTTAGTGCAGACAAACTGGATATACCCAGCCTGATTTCCGCCGCCGCCTGCCATCTTGCATACGGCAACTTGGAAGCAGCTTCCTTGCTGCTTGGGACTCTAGGCTTTTCTTCTCCGGATTTGGCAAGTAGAAGGCGCATTGCA
>JAKPMS010000179.1 GCA_029548805.1 Spirochaetota bacterium
TTATCCAAATAAAAAAAATAAAATACCAGAAACAGAACAGTGCTATAGACAGCTTTCTGGAAGCAGAATGCTATATAAAGCTTAAGCTGTATGAAGAAGCCCATAAAGCCATTGAAGAATGCCTTTTATTGGATCCAGCACAGCCCGATGCCCAGGAAGAACTTTATAATTTGTTATACATGAAGGGCGCTTATATTGAGCTGGTAGAAAAGCTAGAAAAAGACAAAAAACTGCTAAAGACCAAACCGCAATTGCTAAACCTGCTTGGACATGGCTATTTCGGGCTGGGCAACTGGTCAAAGGCGGCAGCTTATTATGAAAAGGCGGCCAAGGCTGACCCAAAAATGCCCATTTATTTGCTGAACAAGGCAGAGGCTCTAGACAAGGCTGGAGCTGCCGTAGAAGCCTCTTCTTCTTACCTGGAAGCCGCTTTGGGTTTTTATGAGCAGGAGGCCTGGGAGGATGCCGCTTTATGTTCCATAAAATTAAGGGAAAAGGGTTATGACAAGGCCAAGCTGGATTCCATTGACGGCATGATTGCTTGGGCCATGGGCGATCTGGCAAAGGCTGACAAAATTCTGTCCAGGCTTTGGAAGCGCAACAAGGCTGATGCTGCGGCAGCTTACATATACGGGCTTATTGCATCCAGCCAGGGCAAACCAGAAATGGCCATCAAGGCTTTTGGCCATGCTGCAAAAGAAGAACCCCAAAAAGCAGTATACAGGTTCAGGTTGGCAGAAGTTTTGTTTGCCCAAAAAGACCCGGGATACAAAAGCGAGCTGGAAGCAGCCATCAGGCTGGCTCCCAATGACGGATGGACGCTCAACCTGGCCGGACAGGCAGAACTTTACGAAGGCAGGCATGAAGCCGCGGTCAAATACTTTAAAAAGGCGGTAAAACAGCTGCCAGGCGAACCTTCTCCATGCATCAATTTGTCCCATGCTTTATTGATGCAGGAAAAGCATGATTCCGCCATCATCAGCCTTGCGGAATGGCCAAGAACCGATGCCGCAGCAGCCAACCAAAAAGGCAATATATTGGCCAAAAGCGGCCGGACTGAAGAAGCCATTGACATGTACAGGGCTGCCATCAAATTAAGTGAAACAGACGACCCCGAGCTTTATAACTACAGAGTAAACCTGGCTGCGGCCTTTTTAAGCGCAGGCTATCCCGGAGAAGCCGAAACGGAATTGAAAAAGGCTTTGGAAAGCAGGGCGGACCCCGAGGCTCTTGCGCTGATGGGAGAAATAGCCCGGATCTTCGGGGATGCGGGCCGGGCAGAACTGGCATACCAGGCAGCCCTGGAACTGGCGCCGGACAATACAAGCATCAGAATGCGTCTTGCAGAGCACTATTTAAAGCGCCTGAGCTATGACAAGGCCAAGCAGGAAGCAGACAAAATAAAGGCCGTTGATCCGGAATCAGCGGCAATTATCTTAAAGCAGCTGGAAGAAGCAAAACATGGCACAAGTGTGGCTGTTCAGCACAAGCCGGAGCGTGCGCCAAAGCGACCTCAAAAGCGACCGCCACAGCGACCTTCCAGCTTGCCATTTTAAGTTCAAGGGGATACTATGAATATTGATTTTGCCCCTTTTTACAGGAAAACCGGATGAAACAAGTAAGTGTATTTTTATTTTTCTTGGCATTGGCCGCGGGCTTGGGTTTTCCCCAGGAGATTCTTACAGCTGATGCTTTTTTCAAGTCTGTTTCAGACAAATACGCAACAATAAACGACTACGAAGCTTTGGTTAATGTCACGGCAGGCAAGCAAGTCATGACAGCTATCCTCATTTTTAAAAGCCCCAATTTGTTGCGCATGGATTTTTCGAACCCTCAATCCCAGGTAATATCCTATGACGGTCAAAACCTGGTAGTTTATATACCCGAGCTAAGGGCTGTGCTGACCCAGCAAACAACCAACAGCGCAGCCATGGGCACTGCTACCAGTGAAGGACTGCGAATGCTAAGCAGAAACTATTCCATCGTTTATGAATCCGGCCCCGCTGCAGTGGAGCTTCCCGGAGCGGAATCGGAGCGGGTAATAAGGCTGGTTTTATCTAGGCTTAGTGTTGCAGAAGGGTTCAGGACAATTAAACTGTCCGTGAACCCGGACAAGCTTCTGATAAGAAGGATGGAAGGCACCACTCTTGCCGGTGATACCATTGTATACGACTTTTTGCAGATAAAGCTGAACCAGGGCATACCGGCCACACGCTTTGTATATGATTCTCCGGCTTCAGCAAATTTGTATAACAATTTTTTATTCAGTTCGGAAAATTAGGAGAAGTTCCAGGCCATGAACCCAATAGCCATTGGCGACCAGCTGAGATCAGCACGCGAATCCAGGGGCCTCAGCATAGACTTTATTGCAGATGAAACAAACATAGCCAAACGCTATCTTGCAGCCATGGAAAACGAAGACTTTTCGGTATTTCCCGGGGAGCCATATGCAATAGGTTTTTTAAAAAACTATTCCGATTATCTGGGCCTGGATGCTGCAGCCATACTTCATGCCTTCAAGGGCATCAGGATTCAGGAACAGGCCACCCCCATTGCAGAGCTGCTGCCTCCTCCCAAAAAACCCCTTTGGCCTTTCCTGGTTTTGGGCTTGTTGCTGTTTGCCGCTTTGTTAAGCCTTTTCGTGTACAAGTCCATCAACAAAAAACCCAATGCCGCAAAGCAGAATTCGCTGAAAACCGATACTGTTCAATACTCACTGGATTCGCCTTCACTTGAAAAGCGTTTTTACGAGGGCGATTCCATCCTGGTTCCCTTTGGCAACAGCAAGCACAAGCTGACCATATCTAGAATTGACGAGCGCATAGCCATAGAAACTCCTGTAGGCACTACCCAGTACATGCTTGGAGAAGAAGGCATCATAGACCTGGACAAGGATAATCAACCCGAATTGCATGTGTTTGTAATTGATTTTCAGAAAAACAATCCTGACAAGGGTGCCGTAATACGCTTCAGATCCATGGGAGAACTGCAGCATCTGCTCGGATCTTCTGCAGAAGCACAGGATACTGTACTGTCCGAAGTTGCCGCCAAGGACTCCCTGGATGGAGCACAGGCTGCCAAAACAGCCGACAGGCCGTCCACCCAGGAAACAGTGGTGTTTTCCGGGAAGCGCAGCCCCTATCCCTTTGTTTTAAATGTGACATTCCGCAACTATGCCATGTTCAGGCACGAGCTGGACCGCAAGGACAGGGAAGAACGTTATTACCACAAGGGAGATCAGATCAATGTAACTGCCAACAGCTCCGCAAAGCTGTGGACCAGCAATGCGGCAGCATGCAAGCTTGTAATTCAGGCATCAGGCGGGCAAAGCGCCGACGTGGACCTGGGAGCTCCCGGAGAAGTTGCGGTAAAGCACATTTATTGGTCCCAGGCCGATGACGGCAGCTGGTATCTTGGAGTATACAACGTAAATTGAAAACCTTTTTTATAGACAATCATGGCTGCGCCAAAAACCAGGTGGATGCAGAAGAGCTTGCTACAAGGCTTGCCAGTGCCGGATGGAAGGCAGCAGCCAATTTTGATGATGCCCAACTTATAATCGTAAATACCTGCGGCTTTATAGAAGAAGCCAAAAAGGAATCTCTGGAAGCCGTTTTGGCAATAAAATCAGCTTGGCCGGACAAAAAGGTTCTGGCAGCCGGCTGCCTTTCCGAGCGCTACATATCGGCGCTGGAACAGGATTTGCCTGAAGCGGACGGAATTTTTGGCAACGGCGACTTGTCCAAAATTGTGGATGTGGCCAATGAAATAATGGACAACAAGCGCCCGGTATACAAGCCGCCCAGGCTGCCATACAATCCGGCAAGAAGAAAAAGCTTTTTTGGTTTTCCGCGTTCGGTTTACCTTAAAATTTCCGAAGGCTGCAGCAATCGCTGCAGCTTTTGCGCCATACCGCTTATCAGGGGCGACATTTCATCCAGAAGCCCTGAAGATGCTAGCAGGGAGTTTTCCGAGCTGGTATCGGCAGGCGCCTATGAAGTATGCCTTATAGGCCAGGACTTGGGCTCCTACGGCCTGGACCTGCATAAAAAAGAGCTGTTGCCGGAATTGCTTGCTTCAATTTCTGCAATGCCGGGAAACTGGCGCCTGCGTATGTTATACATACATCCGGACCGCTTTCCAAAAAAAATTCTGGATATAGCCGCGAAGGACGCCCGAATCCTGCCATATTTTGACCTGCCGTTTCAGCATGCATCCAAAAAAATTCTCAAAGCCATGAACCGCTCCGGGGACAAGGCCGCCTATTTGGAGCTCCTTAAAGAAATAAGGTCAAGCTTGCCCGCCGCGGTAATACGCTCCACTTTTTTGACCGGTTTCCCCGGAGAAACAGAAGAAGATTTCCGGGAGCTGATGGCCTTTCAGGAAGCCGCACAGCTGGACTGGCTTGGGGCCTTTGCATACAGCAGGGAAGAGGATACCCCCGCCTTCAACATTAAAAACCGGGTAAGCAAAAAGCTGGCCAATGCACGCAAAAAGGAAGTGGAAGAAGCCCAAAGGCCTATCACGGAAAGCTTCCTGGAAAGGTTTGTGGGAACAAAGCAGACTGTTCTTGTGGAAGAAACCATTGACGGAGAGGATTTGGCCATAGCCAGAGGCTATATGAATGCTCCCGAGGTGGATGGCTCCATAGTAGTGCTGGGAAAAGGCCTGGCTGCAGGGCAGGTCATGGATGTAAAAATACGGTCCGTACGCGGAATGGACCTGGAGGCTTTGGCTATTGGCTAATGAACTGCCCGGATACCTATCAGAGCTGAACCCCGAACAACTGGAGGCAGTGATGCATTCCGGCTCCAATCTGCTAATCCTTGCCGGAGCAGGTTCGGGCAAAACCAGGGTAATAACCACCAAAATTGCCTATCTTATCCGGGAAAAGGGTATAGCTCCGGAGTCCATACTGGCTGTAACATTTACAAACAAGGCTGCACAGGAAATGCAGGAAAGGGCATGCAGGATTGAACCAAGTGCGGAACGGGCCAATATGCGCACCTTTCATTCCTTTGGAGCATGGTTTTTAAGGCGCAATGCAGCTGCCATAAAGCTGGACAGAAATTTTACCATTTACGACAGCGATGATTCCACCGTCCTTGCAAGGGCAGCCTTTCCGGACTTGACCAGGCCGGAAGCGGCCCGCCTAGCCCAGGCCATAGCAAGGGCAAAGGATTACAGCCTGGCTCCCGACTCGGCAGAGCTGGAAAAACGTATTGCATACAGAAATCTTGGACGCTTCTATTCCGAATACGAACGCAAGCTTAAGCAGACCGGCAATGTGGACTTTGGGGACCTGATTAGTCTGCCAGTCAAACTGCTGCAAAGCGAGCCCGTTATAAGAAACAGAATGCATGAACGCCTCAAAATAATACTGGTGGACGAATACCAGGACTCCAACAATGCCCAGTTTGAGCTGCTTAAGGCTCTTGCAGGCCCAGGCAGCTATGTATGTGTTGTAGGCGACGATGACCAGAGCATATACCGTTTCAGAGGGGCTGAAGTAAAAAACATACTGGGCTTTCCAGACATCTTCCCCGACACAAAAATAGTAAGGCTGGAAAGAAATTACCGCTCCTACCAGAGCATACTGGACCTTGCAAGCTCGGTAGTGGCGCACAACGAAGGCAGATTGGGCAAAACCCTGATAGCCACCAGGCAGGGAGGTAAAAAGCCGGTGCTGGCAGTTCTTCAGGACCAGGATGAGGAATGTGCTTACTGCATCCGTCTTATAGACGCCCATTTGCGCTCGGGCGGCAGCTTTTCCGATATTGCCATCCTTTACAGGACCAATGCCCAGTCACTGGCTTTTGAAAGAAGCCTGCCCGTAGCTGGCATACCATATCGCCTAGTAGGAACAGTGCGTTTTTACGAGCGCGAGGAAGTTAAGGATGCCCTTGCCCTTTTGGCTTTGGCCTCCAATCCAAGAGACGAAGTAGCATTCAGGCGCATAATAAACAAGCCGGCCCGCGGCATAGGAGAAGCCAGCATGGAAGCGGTAATAGAAGCCGCCAACCGGGACAACAGCCTTTTTCCCGGAGACTTGCTGGCTGCTGCCATGGAGGCAGACGCACGCTCCGCAAAAGCACGCAGCGGGCTTAAAAGCTTTGCCATGCTTATGGACAAGCTTGCTGCCAGGCTGGGCGACCCGGAAAATGCTTTGGAACAAGATGAGGAATACAACGAAACCCCGGAGCGTAATAACGGGCCGGCCCTGTCAGAAATAGTGGAAGGCGCTATCAGGGATTTTGGCATTCTGGACTACCACAAAAGCCAGGATGCCATTGCCGGCAGCCAGAAAACAGCCAATCTGGACGAGCTGGTAAACGCTGCCAGCGACTACCCCGGCACAAGAGCGGGCCTCGCAGCCTTTCTTGAAGCCGTGGAGCTGGACAGGGCTTTATCGCAGGGGGATCAGGGCAGCGACTCCATAACCCTTATAACCATGCACAATACCAAAGGACTCGAGTTTCCTGTTGTAATCATTACCGGTATGGAACAAGGCCTTTTCCCTAGGGAAGATGAAGAAGGCGAAGAGCTTGAAGAGCAGCGGCGCCTTTTTTACGTGGCCATTACCAGGGCCAAAAACGAACTTTTCTTAACTTATTGCAGGCGGCGTCTTTTCAGGGGCAAGATAACGGATTACCAGCCATCCCGCTTTCTTGCGGAATTGCCGTCCAAATTGTACACTGTCTTTGGCGGAAAGCTGGACCTTTCTGCAGCAGCGGCTGCCGGCAGATGGAAGGCGGGCAGGCCCGTCTATCATGACGAGCATGGTTACGGGCGAATAATAAAGGTAAGCCCTGCCGGAGAAGCAGGTGTCTGCCTGATGGTGCGTTTTGAAAACGGCCGCAGCCTCCAGTTTTTTCCAAAGTTTACAAAAAAACTGGAACTGCTAGGAGAACAGGAGGGCTTGTGAAGCAGCTTTTAAAACTGCTCCCGGCCATAAGAAGAACCAGGGGCAACAGGCTGTATACAAATGATGGCAGGCGTTACCTGGATTTGTGGCTGGATGACGGGCACAAGCTGCTTTCCGGCAAGGAAGCCAAAACCAGGGCCCGGACTGCCAATGCCATGGACAAGGGCCTGGAGCTGCCCTACCCCGGCATGTACGAAAGGCGGCTTAAAAAGGAGCTTTGCAGGGCATGGCCTGGCTACCCGACAGTTAAAATATTTTCATATACAGGGGAGGCCGTCCTTGCGGCCGCAAGCATACTGCAGCAAGCGGCAGAAGCGCCTTATGACTCTGCATTTACAAAAGAAGGCCTTTCCGCAGGCGGGTTTTTTTTGGCCAGGCCTTTTGTCTCTTTGCCCGGGAACGCAGAGCTCATAATGCCAAGGATACCCTGCCCGGCCCTGTGGGCTCCGGCCTGCCTTATGGCCAAAGAAGGCAGCCAGGCAGAAAAGGCTTTGGCAAAAATGGATGACTCGCTTATAGCCCCGCTGTGCCACATAGCCGGAGCCAGAGCATTGGCAAGCGTCCCAGGCCTAGTCAATGTGCCATATACAGAGAAAGAGTGGGAAGCCTTTGCCAAGCCCATAAACAAGTGGTTTTACCGCAATGGCCCTTACTTGCTGTCCAAGGCAAAAGGCGAGGCATACGAAGCCTTGTTCATTGCAGCTATGGAAGGCGCAGTGCTTATAGCCCCAAGACCGGATGCGCCTTCTGTCATCCCGTTGGAATGGGACAAGGGAGAGCTTGCAAAACTGGTTTCTGCCCTTAATAAGCTTTAGCCTTCTTCCGCTTTAAATGTCATAAATTTACGGGTTTTTCAGTACAGCAAATGCTTTTCATAGGCTTCCGCAAACAGCGCCGGCTGACCTCCGGTATTCCAGAAAAGCAGCGTATCGCTCTTTTTGAATCTTCCCTTTTTTATCAGGTCAACAAGGCCGGCAGCGGCGCGCCCGGTATATATCGGGTCAAGAAGAAGCCCTTCATATTCTGCAAACAGCTTTATGGCTTCCCTCTCCTCGTCTGTAAGAACCCCGTAGCCCGCCTTGCAATAAGAATCGTCAGCATTGATTTCTTCTGGCGCAAAGTTTATACGGCTGCCCAAAAGCTCGCTGGCTTCTGATGCCAAAACCGCCACCTTGTTTTTAAGGCTATCTGCGCTTTCGTCTATGCTTATTCCAAGTATTGTGCCATTGTAGCCAAAAAGGCGCTGGCCAAGCACAAGCCCCGCATGGGTCCCTCCGCTGGAGCTGCCAAAAACCATATAATCGGTTTTTAGCCACTGTTCCAGGAATTCTCTTACTGCAAATGCATAGCCAAGCGCTCCAACCGGGCTTGATCCGCCATAGGGCACAAGATAGGGCTTTTTCCCTTCCTTTTCCGCCTTTGCGTATACCTCGTCAAGCACCCGGGCACGGTCTTCCCGCTCCCTGACTATTACTGTTTCTGCTCCAAAAAGCCTGTCCAGAAGGTAATTTCCCGTGGCTGCCATTCCAGGCTCCCCGTTAAGCACCAGTATGCAGCCTAGGCCAAACTTGGCAGCAGCTGCAGCCGTCTGCCTGCAGTGGTTGGACTGCAAAGCCCCGGCCGAAACAAGAGTTTTGCAGCGCTTTTCCATGGCGTCAGCTACAAGAAACTCTAGCTTTCTTGTTTTATTGCCGCCAAGGGCCAAGCCCGTCTGGTCATCTCTTTTTACATAAATGGACGGGCCGCCCAAGTATCCGGACAGCCTTTCCAGATGTTCTACCTGGGTAGGCAAATGGGCAAAGTTGCGGCGTGCAGGGTTTTTCATTTTTTCTCCTATAAAAGTCAACCTGGAGGTCGACCAGTATACAATCTTAACCAACTACATTGGTTTACGCACTTTTCTTAGCCTTGTTACGCATCGCGTCAGCCTTGGCTTTCAATTTCTTGTCCACCATCAAGTTAACATTAAACTCTTCTCCAGCTGCAAGCATGCACCAGACTATTTTTGATACTTTACGGGCGGTAGCAATGATGCTCTTACCGCTTCCCTTGTTGCTCTTCATAAC
>JAKPMS010000189.1 GCA_029548805.1 Spirochaetota bacterium
AGCCAATGGCAGCTAATCCATTAAGAGATGTGTTCCGCATAAAAGAACTCAGGGAACGCATTGTTTATACTATCACTTGGCTCGTAGTATTCCGAATAGGAGCCTTTTTACCCATTCCTGGCATCAATGCTGGCGCGCTAAAAAACTATTTTGCCCAGGCCAGTTCCCAGGGCGGAATTACAGACTATCTTGATTTTTTTGCCGGTGGAGCTTTTAAAAACTTCTCAGTATTTATGTTGGGAGTAATGCCATATATTTCCACCCAGATTATAATGCAGCTGCTTTTGGTGGTTTTCCCCAGCCTTAAAAAGCTGTCCGAGGATGAAGGCGGAAGAAAAAAGATAGCGCTTTATACCAGGATAGCAACCATTTTTGTGGCAGTTCTGCAGTCCTTTGCACTTGTAGCTTATGCCAAAAATATAGCCAAGACGCATCCGGACGTTCTTATGATCACTCCTGGCGCATATACTGCCCTGGCAACGGTCACCGTTACTACAGGTACCATGTTCCTTGTATGGGTGGGTGAACAGATTACCAAAAGGGGTATCGGCAACGGCATATCCCTGATCATTTTTTCGGGTATTGTAGCCAGAATGCCTAACGCAATTTATGCGCTTTTTGTAAAGATAAGCTCCGGCGAAGTAAATGCGGTAGTAGCCATTTTTGTACTGCTGCTATTTGTAGCTGTTATTGTGCTGGTTATATTTGAACAACAGGGTCAGAGAAAAATTCCGGTGAACTATGCAAAAAGGGTTGTAGGCAGAAAAATGTATGGAGCGCAGAACAGCTACATACCATTCAAGATAAATCCTTCCGGAGTTATACCGGTCATTTTTGCTTCTTCGCTTCTTACCTTTCCGCTGCAGATAGCCCAAAGCTTGGGCGGCGGAGCAAAATGGCTTAGGGATTTTGCTTACTTCTTGAGGCCCGAAGGCATTTGGTATAATGTATTCTATGTTCTTTTTATAGTTTTCTTTGCCTATTTCTATACACAGGTTTCTCTTAACCCCCAGGAGATAAGCAAGAATATCAGAGAGAACGGAGGCTCCATTCCCGGCATCCGTTCAGAAAAAATGGAAGAGTATTTGTCCAGAATACTTAACAGAATAGTATTGCCGGGGGCTCTTTATCTGGCCCTGATAGCTCTTATTCCTACCATAGTACAGAGGCTGTTCCACTTTCCTAGCGAGCTTTCTTACCTTCTTGGCGGAACATCTCTTTTGATTCTTGTAGGAGTTGACCTTGATACCATGGCCCAGGTTGAAGCCACGCTTAAAATGCACCATCATGAAGGCCTTACCAGGCGCGGGCATATAAAATCAAGGAACCTGTAAAGGTTACGGCATGGTAGACGAAAAGGGCTTTAGCGTGGTAAAAAACTCTTTCGATATCCTATGGAGGAATCGCTTATGAAAGTCAGAACCAGCGTAAAACGCATATGCGATAAATGCAAGGTTATAAAACGTAACGGAATTATCCGTATTATTTGCAGTAACCCCAAACACAAGCAGAAGCAGGGTTAAAGGAGGCAGGCCCCTATGGCACGTATAGCGGGAGTCGATCTCCCCAACAAGCATGTAGAAATTGCTCTTACCTATATTTACGGAATAGGCAGGACAAGCGCGGTTAAAATATGCAATACCGTAAAAATCGACCCAAACAGGCAAATGAATGATCTTTCCAACGAGGAAGTAAACGAACTCAGAAAGATTATAGAAAATGAATACAAGGTTGAGGGCAGGCTCAGGACAGAAATGGCTCTCAATATTAAACGGCTCATGGATATTGGCTGTTACCGTGGCTTGAGGCACCGGAGAGGCCTGCCTGTACGAGGCCAGCGCACGCGGACCAATGCCCGCACTCGCAAGGGTAAAAAGAAGACCGTGGCCAACAAGAAGAAATCCTAAGGAGGACAGGACTCGTGGCTAAGGCAAAAAAGAAGAGAAAAGAGAAGAAAAGTGTATATGAAGGCAATGTTTACATTCAGGCAACCTTCAACAATACAATTATTACGGTTACCGATTTGAAAGGTAATGCAGTTTCCTGGGGTTCCTCGGGCGGCTTAGGCTTTCGCGGCGCAAAGAAATCCACCCCCTTTGCGGCGCAGTCTGTCACCGAGCAGGCAGTAAGCAAGGCTCTTAATGTGGGCCTTCGTGAAGTGCACGTTTATGTCAAAGGTCCTGGCGTGGGCAGAGAATCTGCAATTCGCCAGATTGGCGCTCTTGGCCTCAAAATCAAGAGTATAAGTGATGTAACGCCCATTCCGCACAATGGCTGCCGTCCTCCAAAAGCACGCAGGATGTAGGGGAGTAAAGAATGGCACGTTATACAGGCCCTCGTTGCAGGCTATGCCGCACCGAGAACAAAAGGCTTTTTCTTAAGGGCGACAAGTGCAAAAGCGACAAATGCCCTATTAACCGGAAACGCATGGCTCCTGGCAAGGATCCAAAGGCCAGGCAAAAGAAGCAGTCCGAATATGCGGTACAGTTGAGAGAAAAACAAAAACTCAAGAGAAGCTATGGACTTATGGAAAAGCAGTTCAGGCTTACTTTTGAAGAAGCCCAGAGAATGGCCGGCAAAACTGGCGAGAACCTGTTTGCCCTTCTGGAAAGAAGGCTGGACAATGTTGTTTACAGGCTAAGGTTTGCTAGCAGCAGGGCACAGGCCAGGCAGATTGTTACGCATGGCCATGTTTTGGTAAACGGCAAAAGGGTAAACATACCCTCTTATATAATCAAACCGGGCGATACCATATCTGTTCATCAGAAATATAAAACCAACAAGCCGCTGCTTGGCGCGCTTTCTGAAAGTTCAAGGAGCGCTGTTATGCCATGGCTTTCGCTTGACGTGGACAACATGGAAGGCAAATTCAACATAGTCCCGATGCGTCAGGATATTGTGGATATGGCTGACATCCGCGAACAGCTTGTAGTCGAACTCTATTCAAAATAAGGAGTGGAAATGGCGCGTAAAAACCTGCTCAAGGGATTTAAAAGGCCGAAAGGCATTACGTATGAGCAAAGCGAAAGCTCTACGGATTATGGAAAATTTATTGCCTATCCCTTTGAGCCCGGGT
>JAKPMS010000191.1 GCA_029548805.1 Spirochaetota bacterium
CCCCGGGAGTCGGCAGAAAAATCCTCGGCAAAAGATGCATAGGCACGGCTTCCGGCCTTAAAAGACAAGCGGTTAAGGTACAGGCTGCCCATAGCCCTTTGTATTTCAAACGATAATAATTTCAGGCTTAGCTCTGCCTGAGAATAATAAGGATAATGCCTTAAGTCCATAAACTCCTTCCAGTGCGGGTAAAAATTGCTTGCTGGAGCAATGCCGGATAAAAACATGCCGCTAGGGCCGTAGCCCAGCTTGCCAGCCAGCCTTGCAGCCGCATAGAAAGCTGCAGAAAAAGGCTGGATGGCAGCTGCTAGTTTTATTTCTGTGCCCGCATCCGGGCTTTGTATTTCTGGCAAAATGGTGTTGGTGCCAGTCAGTTTTAAGGCTGCAGAATAGCCGTTTGGCTCATAATAGCTTTCTAGACTGCTTTTGGTATAAGACAGGCTTAAAAGCCCAGCTGCTATCAGGCTGGCATCGGTCCATGGCTGATAAGCTGACAAGCCCGGTTCGAGCCTTGCATAAGCCGCTATACCGCCAGACAAATTATATCCCAGTCTGAGTCCCCCAAAATGGCTGTGCTGGTTTTCAAGGCCAACAAAAGCCTCTGATAACCTGAACCAGGAAGAAGCTTCCACAAAGTTATCCGCAAGTTTTAAAGACAGTGATGGCTGCCATAGCATCATGGTAAGTTCCAAATTGGTATTTAAGCCTTCTACCCTTGTATTCCATTCACTGCTCAAGGTCATGGAATAGCTTTCTATGGGGTCGGCAATAATGGTAATTGCGCCAAAAGAGCTTATGCCTTCAGAGTCAACGCTTGCCAAAGGAAGCCATAAGCGCGGCAAAAGCCATGGCAAGGGATTATACGGCTTTATGCCGGTACTTGCCTGCTTTTCAAATAGAGATGTACGGCCCAATAGTCCGGAAGCGTCTTCCCATTGAGCTTCTGCTTCTATAAATTCCAGCAAAGTCCTGTCTTCCGGCATGGAACACAGTGACTGCCCTTGGGAAAACCGGCCAATATAAAAAATTTGGCCGTTGGCATAAACAGGATAGTGTACGCCTCCGGAAATTGGCATGTTTTGCCAGCTCAGTTTTTCATTCTTTAGCTCGACTAGCCTGTACAATTTGTCATTATCCCAGGCAAAGCTTAAAGTGCCATTTTCTGAAAGTGATAAATAGCGTATCCAGCTTAAAGCTTTGGGCAGCACCAGCCTTTCTGCCGAGTTTATTTCTCCAAGACTGCTATCAAAGCTTATTTTTAGTATACTGCTTGTCCCGTTTTCTTTTACAAGGCAAAACAGCTCCTTGCCGTCTTTACTGATTACGGGAGAAGCATAGGACAAGGACTCTGTGCCTTTGGCCAATATTCTAGCTGACTTGCCGGAGAAAAAGCCCAGGTGGGTCATATATCCGTCCGTCAAAATACCAAGATAGGTTCCCGGCACCGGAGTGTAAACGGCATCCCTTACAGACTTGATATCGATTTGGGTAAAAATTCCTTTGGATGGCTCCCATTCTTTAAGTGCCAGCCTTGGTAGCCCTGCCTTTTCTTCTTGAGTGGATATAAGAAGCCGGCCATCGCCAGAAGCATCGATCCTGTTGACGGGTTTGTCAGCTTTGAACAATGGGCTTTGCTTTTTGCTTTCTGTATCAAGGCTAAAAACGAGTCCTTTTACTGGGTCATGCCAGTACAAGCGAGTGCCACTGGCTGCGAGAGCAGACATATAAGAAGCTTCTGTAAGTTTTTGGCTGCTTGTGACAACAGGGGTTTTTATGGCCACCCAGTCTGAAAAGTCTTTCCAGGCTTCTTCCAGACTGATCCCAAAAACTTTGTAAAAGGAGCCCTTAGAAAAAAGCCCTCTGTCAAAAGGACTGAACAAAGCTCCAATGCCAAACCTGGTCCATATCCTGGCATAGTTTTCCATGCCAAAGCGTTCCTGCAGAAAACGGGAAAAGTATCCGCCGTAATGATAGTACACTGCACCAAAGGGATACAGGTCATAGCTGCCCATGGATTGGATAAAGCTTTTAAATCGGCCTTCAAGAATATCCTGCCTAAGCTCTGCCCCCACAAGAGGGTCCATTGCCCTGCCATGGCCATTTCTGCTTTCCAGTGATACAGTCACTCCTTCCACAAAATTATATGGTGCTGCCAAAAAAGGCATGCTCAATGCCTGCCCAAAAATGGATGCTATTACATCTTCAGCCATGGATCTTGTTGTCAAAGAAACAGCATGAGCAAGTTCATGATAAAACAATTTGTAAAAATTGTTGTCAAAGGATCCAAGGCTTGAGTTTATGTCTATTGCTGCCTGGTACAGCACTATATGCGGATAAGGCAGGGGGTTGAAATAACCGTTTAATTCTTCCGAATCCGGAGTTATGACCACTGCCATTTTGATTTTGGGCTTTGTGTTCAGAAGCCGTGCAAGCTCCATATATGTGTCATCAGCAAAACTGGCCAGGTAAGAGGCTGCTGCCCTGGATTCTTCCGGAAAAATAATTGTAAAATATTTTGTTTTTGTTTCAAATAATTGCCTGTTGGGTGAATATAGGTCTGCATGTGAGTGTGATGTGACTGCTATAACTAGAAAGAACAGAAAAGTCAGGCGTTTCATAATTGCTTCCCCGAAGCTTATAGGTTATTAAATTTATAACTGCAAAGCAATTTTAGTTCTTCGAAGCTTAGTGATAAAGGCAATTTTGTTTAAAGCCATATTTAGTTCCTGGAACCTTTGAGGAAAAGCCGATTTTGCCAAAAATAGTACTTTATAGAGTATATAGC
>JAKPMS010000192.1 GCA_029548805.1 Spirochaetota bacterium
CGCTGTAAAGCGCTGGGGGCTGTATTTTAATAGCGCAACAGACGATTCACGCAAAGAGCTGATAAAAGCCTTGTTGGAGAAAGACGAGGGCATACGTATGGCAGACAAAGTGTTTTATGAAGTAACCCAGGACGATTACGAGAGGGCCAAAATATTTGAGCGCGAAAAAATACTGATGGACTATTACTCCGGCCTGGCCGAGGCAAAGCAAAAGGGCTTAAAAAAAGGCCTTGAAGAAGGACTGGAACAAGGCTTAAAAAAAGGTAAAGCGGAGGGCCTTGAAGAAGGGCTGGAACAAGGCTTAAAAAAAGGCCTAAAAAAAGGCAAAGCTGAAGGCCTAGCAGAAGGGGCGCAAAACGAAAAGGCCAAAATTGCCCAAACTTTAAAAGCCAAAGGTTTTTCTGCCAAGGATATTGAAGAAATAACCGGCCTAAAAGAGGGCAGTTACTAGGGTTTAGTTACAAGATTCAGCCACGGCTTACTTATACAAGTTGTTATTCAAGGTCTTAGAACTTAGAACGCTGATAAAGCGGATTTGTGCGGATAATCGCGGATCAAGAAATATAGAATTTTTACGATTTATCCGCGTCCATCGGCGTTTATCCGCGTCATCCGGGTTCTAGTCTTAAAAATTTATAAGCTTTATCCGCGAAGATCGGCGTACATCCGCGTTCAGATCTTAGGAATTAGGAATTAGCACGCTGATAAAGCCGCTTAGCTGGGCTTGTAGTTTTGCTTACCCTTAATTAATAACGTCAAAGCTTAAAATTAGTTCCTCTTGGCCTGCAAAACGGATTATTACGCTTTCTGCCAGGGGCAGCTCTTTTTTTACCAGCAAGGGGATGATGCGGGTTTTGCCTGCCTTTACGCTTATGTTTTTTAGGTTTTCCGGTACAAGGCGGTTTACAATGCCAAGGAACCTTGACATTTGCTTGGAGTCGTCTGCTGTGTACAGGGCAAGAAAGTCCAGAAAGCTGCGCCTGTCGAAGGCTCTTATAGCCTGTTCTTTGCCATCCAGCATTATGCTTTGGCTTTCCAGGGCAAGGTTTATGCCGGGTGTGGAGCTTATTTCCACTACATACAGGCTGTAAAATGGGCCGCTTATAAGGCTGTGTGCCGGTAAAAAGGGGTTGCGCTCATTTCTGCTGCCCCAGTTCTGCATTACTTCTTTGGTGGACAATACCCTAATGCTAGCATTAGCCTGCCCGGCGTTTATATGGGCGCTTATGCCTGGCGGAATATTGGCTGCAGAATATGGAGCATCCTGTTTTGGTGCGCTTACACAGGATAACAAGGAAAAGCTTAAGAACAGAATTGCAAGTTTTTTCATATATTGGGCCCCTTATGCTTTGTATAGTTCCTGGAAGCTTAGTGGCTTTTTAATACAATACTTTATATTGTATGAAGCACCGGGGTATATACCATACAGAGTATGGTTTTTGCCAAAATTTTAGTTGCCACTAAGCTTCCAGGAACTAAATATGTTCTACCAAAAATTATAACACAAAAACAAAAAAAAGCCGGCCTTTAAACAGGCCGGCTTAATTAAGCTTTTAAAGAATCAGCTTAGAAAGAAATTGCGTAATAAAGGCCTACATCGAAATGAAGATCACCGTCAAAACCGATGGATGCACCAAGGTCAAGGCCTTTTACCAGGTTGTAAGTTACATCTGCAGTTACATCATAAGTCTCGTCGCTAGCAAAAGAGGCTTCTACGCCAGCGCCAAGATTATCCAGGATCTGGTATTCTGCTCTTGCAAATGCATCCCAAATAAAGGCTGCAGCACTGGTTCCGGAGAATTCAGCATAGAGAGAAAGTGCGTCCAGGTTGTAGTTTGCACCAAAACCAAAAGCATGGGTTGCAGAAGCAGCAAAAGTACCTTTGTAGAGCGCTACAGCAGTAAGGTTCTCTACGCTAGATAAGGTAAAGCCAAGGTTAAGAACATTCGTATCAGTAACAAGATTAAGGTCAAAAAGAGCAATAGCAGTACCAACGTCAGCTATTACGTATTTGGCTCCAATGTCTGCTTTCTGGAAGGTGTCTGCTACTTCTTCGCTTGTTTTATTATAAGGCAGGTTTACGCCAAAGCTAAGGCCGTCTACAGGGTATACTGTGGTCAAAACACCATAGCCTCCAATGCGATTGGTATCCCTATTAGTAACTCTGCCGTAAGGAAGTGTTACACGGAAATCTCCATTGCGCAGATTGCCTACCATGACCCTTGCTTTTGAGTCAAAAATTTTGTAGTAAGCATTCCAGTCACGAATGTTGTCGTAGCTACCATCAAACAGGTTCTCATCGGTGATGCTGAAACCAAAGAGGCCATCTTCACTAGTAGCCTTGAAAGTCAGAGTATCATAATGGTTGCCATCCTGCGCAAACACACCGTTGCCATCCTGATCAATCAGGGTAACTCTGCCAGAGAAAGAGATCGAGGTTTTAACCTGTGCAAAAGCGGCTCCGCCAAGAACGGCAAGCGCCAGAAGAAGCACTATAGCTTTCTTCATACCAAATTCCTCCTTAAAAAATTAAAGCGGGGTGCGGACCAAGGGCCCGGGGTGCCCCTTAACTTTATTGGCAGTATACCAGCGTGAAATTTTGCTGTCAAGGAAAAAAATGCGTTAAAATGTTTTAAATTGACATTATGCATGCATAATGTCATAAAAAACTGGCATAGCTGCTTCATGACTATATAATATCGGCCCAATATGTAAAAAAGGCAAGCAAAATTATGCCCTAAACGCCTTGGTGCCTTCTACAAAGGCGCTTCTGGAGTTTTCTATGGTCTTTTCTGGTACGCAATAGCATATACGCAGCCAGCCGGGGTAGCCAAAACCGCTGCCGGGCACCACCAGGGCGCCTTTTTCTTTAAGCGCAAGGGCAAAGGCAACGTCCTTGCTCTCTCCTTCTTTTAACGGGGCTTTTGGCTCGGGGGCTTCTATAAAGAGATAAAAGGCGCCCTCG
Organism: Spirochaetota bacterium; assembly: GCA_029548805.1. GTDB lineage: Bacteria > Spirochaetota > Spirochaetia > Treponematales > UBA12059 > SZUA-370. The sequence continues at coordinate 2,966 of JAKPMS010000192.1, forward strand.
GGCTTTGCGTATTTTATGCCGGCTTCGTCCAGTATGGCTGTCATCATGTCACGGCGGCGGGCGTAGCGCGATACATCCGCACGGGCGCGCCAGCTTGCGCTTACGGCCCTTTGCATAAGGGCGGGGGCGTTTACAAAGCCAAGCACCCTGTTGGCCACGGTAAGCCCGCTTAGTAGTAGGCTTTTTTCCTGGCAGGCGGGGTTTACGGCCAGATAGCCAAGGCGCTCGCCGGGTATGGACAGGGTTTTGGAAAAGCTGGATGCCACTATGCTCTCCGGGTATGCGGACAGTACTGGCGGGGCTACTAGGCCGTCGTAAATTATGTCGCGGTATGGTTCGTCCACCAGCAGGTATGGCAGCCTGCCCGACTTTTTGCCGTGATCAGTCATTACTTTGGCAAGGGCTTCTATGTCTGCGCGGCTGTAAACGCGGCCTGTGGGGTTGTTGGGGCTGCAAATTAGCACTGCTGCAGTCTTGGGGCTTAGCACTTTGGCCACTTCTTTGGCATCAAGCGAGAAGTTAGGGCCCGGGTCAGCCACAACAAGCTTTGCGCCATGCACATCGGCATAAGAAGAATATTCTGCAAAGAAGGGGCGTATTACCACCAGCTCGTCGCCCGGGTCTATTATGGTGCGCAGTATTACATTAAGGGCACCAGCCGCGCCTACGGTCATAATTACGTCTTCTGCCTTTGTGTCTACCTCATGCTCTTCTGCCACCTTTTTGGCCATTTCTGCGCGCGCAAACATATAGCCGGGGTTCTGCATGTAGCCGTGGGTGCCCAGTTCATCGCTGTTTACAGCGTTTTTAAGGGCAGTTATGAACTCGGCCGGCGGCTCCAGGTCGGGGTTCCCAAGGGAAAAGTCAAAGATTTTGTCGGCGCCGTATTTGGCTTTTAGCTCGGCGCCTTCGTCAAACATTTTGCGTATCCAGGAGCCTTTGCCAAGGCCGGCTCTGGTTCGTTCGGATATGGGCATTATTTCCT
>JAKPMS010000194.1 GCA_029548805.1 Spirochaetota bacterium
TTGCCATAGCCAGAATTTTTTTGAAAAATCCTCCGGTTCTTATTCTGGACGAAGCCACCAGTTCTCTTGACACGCTTAGCGAACTGGCCATACGCGAATCACTGGAACGCCTGTCCAAGGGCAGAACCACCTTCATAATTGCACACAGGCTGGCAACCATACGGCATGCGGCAAGAATCCTTGTGCTTACAGAAAACGGCATTGTGGAAGAAGGCCGCCATGACGAGCTTGTTTCGTCCAAAGGGGTTTACAAGAGCCTTTATGACGCCCAGGTAGAAAGCCTTTTGGTAAGCTGACATGGGCCATAAAATTGCCATGGCTTTTGGCAGCTTTGACGGCTTGCATATAGGGCACCAGGCTGTGTTAAAGGCTTTGACTGCTTGCGAACAGGATTGCTATAAAAGCGTTTTGGCTATATATCCAGCCAAATGCAGGAAAGACGGGCTTTCCATCTTTAGCCAGGATGAAGAAGACGGCTTACTGAAAGCTGCGGGCATAAAAGAGCTGTTCAGGCTGCCTTCCGGGCTGTGCGGGCATGAGCAGGCAGAAAAGTTGAGCGCTTTTGTGCTGGACGAATACAGGCCGGAGCTGCTGTTTGGCGGTGAGTTGCCGCAGCTGTTCAAAGAAGCAGGAACAAAATTCAGTTTTGTAAAAAGGGTGACGGATAGCGGCAAGACTGTTAACGCTGCCCAAATACGAAGCTTTCTGTCAGAAGGCAAAATGGATGCTGCTGCCAGGCTACTGGGCAGGCCATACAGCATTTCCGGCAGGGTTGTTCATGGCAAGGCCCTGGGCAGAACCATAGGCATGCCTACAGCCAACCTTCTTGTAACAGCCGACAAACTGTTGCCGGCTCATGGAGTATACGGGAGCAGGGCTTTCCTGGAAGGGAAAAACCGGCTTGGACTAACACACATCGGCCCCCGCCCTTCTGTAGACAATGAATCCAGGATAAGCATAGAAACCTTTTTTGTGGACTTTAAGGGCCATATTTATGATAAAGAATTGTCAATAGATATCTTGTTCTATCTGCGGCCCATTTTAAAGCTGCCCGGCCTTGAAGCCGTAGGCAAGCAGGTAAAGCTGGATATAGTAGAGACAAAAAGACTGTATGGCCTAATGGGCCTGTAAAGAACTTGCATGTAAGGCCCTGGTCTTTTTATCCAGCCTGGAATCCATAAGTATTAGTACAAAAATGACCATAGTAGCCAAGGGTATATAAAGCAGGGCGCTTTTCATGTCCACTCTGTCTGCGATGCGTCCAAGCAAAAAAGGTGCCAAGCCTATGGCTGAGCCCGAAGCCACCGGCACAAGGCTGGCTGCAAGGTTTTCTTTGCCGCGGGCCCTGCCAAGAGCCATACTAAGCCCCAGCGGATAATAGTTGGAAGAACCTAGCCCGCACATTGCCAATCCCAAAAAACTTAGCACTACGGCTATTCTTAGCCAGTACAGTGGAAAGCCCAAAAGCACGGCCAGGCTTGCAATTATTAACAGGCGCTTTTCAGAAATACGGCTGCTAACAAGGCTGGAAACAAAGCGGCCAAGAACGGCAGAAAGACCAAGCAGAACCACCCCCAAAGAAGCAAGCCTTTGGCCGGAATTTGGCAATGCCAAAAGATAGCTCATACACCAAAAACCCAGGGCCCATTCCACGCTGACACCGAAAAAAACTATCAGCCATGCGCTCCAGAACAGTTTTTCCAATGATTTGCCTTCCGTTTGGCTGCTATGGTCTGGGCCTTTTTCTTTGTGTTGTTGCTTAAGCATTGCAGGAATTCCAAAAAGAGCCGTTAATGCAGCAGCCAGCAACATGGCCGGCAACACTATACGCCAGCCCCAGCTCAGCCTGTCTCCAAAAAGCAGCACAAGTGGAACCAGCATGGTAAAGATGGAAGCCATCAT
>JAKPMS010000206.1 GCA_029548805.1 Spirochaetota bacterium
TTAACCTGCCGGGCTGGAAACTGGTCCTAAAAGAGGACTCCAAAAACGGAATTTTCGGGCTTAGGGCCGATGTTTTGCTAGAAGAAGCACATGAACATCATCATCACCATGAACACGAGCAGGACTCCCATGAGCATCTTCATCACGAACATGAACATGAACATCACGACCACGACCATCATCATCATGGGTATATTTCACACGAGAATCACAGAGCCGGGCATCATCACAGAAATCTGGCGGACATAAGGGCTATAATCGAAGCTTCCGGTATTAAACAAAATGCAAAAACCGTGGCTGCTTCCATTTTTGAACTGATTGCAAAAGCGGAAGCCATAGTGCACAACACAAGCCCGGAAGAAGTGCATTTTCATGAAGTGGGCGCTCTGGATTCCATCATAGACATAGCAGCTGCCGCAATTTGCATTGACAATCTTAATCCGGATCTGGTTATGGCTTCCACCATAGAGCTTGGCGGCGGCTTTGTGCGCTGCCAGCACGGCCTTATACCAGTACCGGCGCCCGCCACTGTGGAAATTCTGAAAGGGGTTAAAACAAGGGCCGGAAGGGTCCAGCACGAGACCACCACCCCTACCGGAGCCGCCATTTTGGCCAGCCTTGTTGACGAATTTTCAGATACAAAAAATTTTACCATATTAAAAACCGCCTATGGAGTCGGGCACCGCGACATGGAAATACCCAATCTGTTGCGCGTCCACTGGGCGGAGCGCGATGCCGGCATTCATTCAGCCACAAGCGCCAAAATACCCGGCTTTATAGAAGTAGCTGCCATACAAATTGAGTGCAATATAGATGACATGAATCCGGAATTGCACGGATATGTAATGGAAAAGCTTTTTGACGCTGGGGCTTCCGATGTTTGGCTGACTCCCATAATAATGAAAAAAAACCGCTCTGCCATGACTCTTTCGGCCTTGTGCAATGAAGCTGCTTTTACCAATGTCATAAATGCGATGATGACGGAAACCAGCACTTTTGGGCTGCGTTATTGGCGTGTGGACAAACTGGAATTTGCAAGGGACAGCAGGCTTGTAAGCACCAGCCTTGGACAAATAAGGCTAAAGTCGGCCATGCTGGAAGGCAAAACAGTAAAAACAAAGCCTGAATACGAAGACGTAAAAAAAGCTGCGGAAAAAGCCGGACTGCCGCTTATTGACGCATACCGCATACTTGCCAAAGAACTGGAATAGGGCTTATGGACAGGTTTGAAATCAGCGCCATCCTGGAAGCTTACAAAAACGGAGCACTGGACATGGAAGGGGCATTAAAAAAGCTGAAGGATTTTCCGGAAGCGGACATGAGCTTTGCCCGCCTGGACAGCCAGCGTTCCTTAAGGACAGGCTTTCCGGAAGTGGTTTTCTGCCAGGGCAAAAGCCCTGAACACTTGCGTGCAATTATTCAAAAGCTGCTGTCACATTCCTGCCCCGTTTTAGCCACCAGGGCCAGTGCGGAAATGTATGAAGCTGTAAAAGACCTTTCTCTGGAACTGCATTATGATCCGGCATCCAAGATCATATCCGCCAGGCTGCCGCCTGCTCCGGAAAAAGACAGCCCGTTTGTCCTGGTTTCAGCTGCAGGCACTTCTGACTATGCGGTGGCGGAAGAAGCGGCCATGACTGTGCAGGCTTTCGGGCTGAGGGCAGCAAGGCTGTATGATGTTGGAGTGGCGGGTTTGCACCGCCTTCTTTCCAAAACGGAACTGCTAAGCTCTGCTAGCGTAATTATTGCCGTTGCAGGCATGGAAGGCGCACTTGCCAGCGTAATAGCGGGGCTAGTCAACAGCCCTGTAATAGCTGTTCCCAGCAGCATAGGCTATGGCGCAAATTTTGGCGGCCTTTCGGCACTCTTAACAATGCTAACTTCCTGCGCAGCTGGAGTATCGGTAGTCAATATAGACAACGGTTTTGGTGCGGGCTATCAGGCTTCTGTAATTCTGCGACAAATCTTGGCAGCCGGCAAGGCTGACTGTCTGGCACAATAAACCTATACCTTTTTTTGCAAATAAGCCATGTAACTGGCCAGAACTACTCGAACCTTTTGGAATGATGGATATTGCGTTTTTCAAAACATCCGGCATTTACAAAAAAATATTCCAGCCTTTTGTCAGACAAAAGGTGGGCAGCATCCTCGGATATGCTTATGCGGCCAGGCTCCGCTTTTTTGGCTCCCAAATGGTGTATAAAATTGACTGCATCGGAAATAATTGTGCCTGTTTTGCCGGGAGGAGCATATTCGCTCTGCCCATAGTGCAGGGCAAATGTAAAATTGAGCGGAAAAGGCAAGGACAGTTTTTCGTAGCTCAGCAAGGGAGCAAACAGAATCAGCCTTAAGCATGACACAATAGCATTACTTGCATTATGTGTTTTTGGCGGAAGCAGAAACAGATAACTGTCATTGCTTTCCATCCACAGAATGCTGTCGGCATCGGTCAGGCTTTGCTGCAAAAGCAGCCTGGTTTTGTCACGGAATGCCTTGTATGCGGCTTCGCCAAGCCTGGTTTTCAGGTTGGTATGGGCAGAAAGAGACAGGTAAAGATAATAAAAATGGTATGTTTTTCCCGTTTTTATATCATTCCACCCCGGGAAAAATGCATCTTTTGGAGCGGCGGCCGCTTTCGTCACGACTGCGCTTTTAAAAGATGCGGTATCATTTTTTGGATCAGCTTGTGCGTCAGCCCGGACTTTTTCCGGGTTCCAATTGAGCATAATTTTAAGGCGATTCCTGTCAAAGCCTTTCATACACATGGCCGGGCCCAGGTAATCCGAAGCTCCGTCAAAAAACAGCCTTGCCGGGTCTTCTATACTCCCCTTTGGGTCGATAATCCCCCAAAAGAAGCCGGCAGCAAGCTTTTTAAGCAGGCTGAGCTTCTTTTTTACTTCTTCTGCTGAAAGACTGCTTACATCAAGATACAGAAGATCATCATCTACGGCTTTGAATTTTTTCATGTCCGGGATAGGGCAAAGCTCTGGCTGGATCCATGACATTTTGCCAAAACCCGCCAAAAGCTTTTTGGACATGCCGAATATGACAAGCCTCATTGCTTTCCCAATTCTACGCTATAATATCTTAACTTGCCATAGGAAGTCTGTTTCTCCGGGCTGAAGCGCTCCTGTATTACCCTGTCTATGGACAAAAAAATGTTGGATGAAGCACTCAGGCTGTTTATGGCTGTTGCTTTGCCTTCCATTTGTATTACATCTTTTATTGAATCATTTTTTAAAAGCTCAATTGTATCTTTTCTGTATTTGACGGGGCCAGCATGCACTGCAATTCTCAGCTTTAAAGGCTCCTGTAGCGGATTGGCAAGGCGATTATAGAAAAAAAGCTCATTCAAAATTTCCATCCCGGAAAGCAGGGCTGCGGCTTCCTTGTGATGAAAAACAAAGGCAGCCAGGGCTCCGTCTCCTTCCCATAGCCACAGCCTGCCAAAGCGGCTGATAACAGCTCGCTGTACAATGCTTCTCAAACTGGCGTAGGCTTCTTCTACCAGTAGAGCAGGATTGTTTTTGACTATAAGAGAATTGGAAACTATGTCCAGGCGTAAGAGTGCTGTCTGCCTTTCGTCACCATCGTGCAGGCGCCCCCAGTCTGGGCTTGCCCTTTCGTTGGATTTTTCAAAAAACTGGCCATTGACACTGTCAAAAATGAAGCCTTCCTGGCTTATGGCTTTGACTATCTGGGACAGGCCTTTAATGGGATAGCTGCGGCCCATATAGCCTGCCGAGTCAACCCTGTATAGGACTTCTATAAAATCTATGAATCTGCCATCTGCAACGGCATCTTCCACAATGCGTTCCGCCGCCATCTGGTTGGTAACGGGGATATTTTGAGGGATGCCCGAACGGACATAAAAATCGTAGTCAGGATCCATCATGGTCATGAAACGCAGCATCATGTCTGCAGTGATGGATTCATACAATGTTTTTTTACACAGGCTTATCAGAGAATTTTTTACCCGCACAAAATAACCGCCATTTGTTTCGTTATTTTACCCCTTTCCTGAAGTTTGGCGGCAGCAATAATTGGCTGTCACCAAGCTTAACAGAACTACAAAAACAATAACAGGCTGACTGCCATAAGCGCCATTCCTGCTATAAGCCCTCCTATGGCAACATGATGTTCACCATATTCTTCTGCAGTAGGCAGCAGTTCATCAAAGGATATGTAAACCATGATGCCGGCTACTATGGCAAAAACAATACCAAGGCTGCTGTTGTTAAGGTATTTGTGAAGAAAAAAATAGCCTATAAATGCTCCAACAGGCTCGGCAAGACCGGACAAAAGTGACAGCCAAAAAGCTTTTTTCCTGCTCTTTGTGGCATAGTAAATAGGGGCAGACACCGATATGCCTTCAGGAATATTGTGTATGGCTACAGCAACAGCTATGCTTACCCCAAGTTTTGGATCCGACAAAGCTCCCATAAAGGTAGCCAGGCCTTCCGGAAAATTGTGGATTGCTATTGCAAGAGCAGAGAAAACACCCATGCGTTTAAGCTTGTCTTCATCAATACATGAATAATCTCCTTTGCCGCATTCAGCAACTTCATGCATTTCATGGGGGTTTTCATAAGCAGGAATGAGTTTGTCTATCAGGGCTATTATGCCTATGCCGGCAAAAAAAGCAGCTACCATCAACCAGTTGCCTGTTTTTATACCATAATGCTGTACAAGGGCAGCTTTGGACATCTGCAAAATTTCTACAAATGATACATAAATCATCACCCCCGCAGAAAAGCCAAGGGACAGGGCAAGAAAACGCGGGCTGAACTTTTTGGACAAAAGTGCCATAAGGCTGCCAATTCCTGTTGAAAGGCCGGCAAATACTGTTAAGCCAAAAGCTATGAGAACATTGCTCGACATACTTATACCTCAACTAAGCAGCATACTCAGAATATTGGAATAGGCAATAGCCAGTATCACAAAAATCCCAAGAGGCAGGGCAGAGCGTTTCATGATGGAAGCCAAACCTACTTTAAAATGCTCCGCGCTGACCACCATACATACGTGCAGCGGAGACAGCATCATGCCCGCATAGCCAAAAGCGCCAGAAAACACAATTAGTGCCTCAAAAGACAGGCTGCTTATACCCGAAGCCAGTCCTATTATTATGGGAAAGGCCAATCCTACATAACCAAAACCGACACCTGTAACCATGCCCGCCACAAAAGGCAGCACAGCCACAGCCAAAATTGCGGGTATTCCTGTCCTGTAAAGTTCGTCTGCTGCTTGCTCGGCCACCCCGGCTGCACCAAGAAGAGCAGAAAAAATCCTTATACCCAGGATTACTCCTATTAACCGCCAGGTTGCCATGTTGATGCTGTTCTTAAAGGCGCCTTTTCCGTTTTTACTTTTAAGTACCAAAAAAGAACCCAGGGCCAAGCCGGAATAAATAGGGCCATATCTGCCAACCAGTATTGCTGCTGCTCCAGAAAGCTTCAAGGCAGGGCTGACAAATCGCCACGCCATATCCAGGATGGCATACAGTATAATAACAACAGCCAGGGGAGTAACTCCTTCCAGCAGGGAGCCTGCATGTTTTCTGAAAGCTGCTTGCCAGGAAGCATCCTTTTGGGATTTTTGCCTGTCTTTGGCAGGGCCGGAAGGCAGTATAAACAATAGTCCCAGCAAAAAGAGCAGTATTGGGGCATACATATTAAGCATTATAAGCCTGCCGGCTTTTATTCCGCTAAGGGATGATGTCAGTATAAAAGCCGGGTACAAGGGCCAGGACAATTCCAGTATATGCCTGAACCAATAATTGGCCGCAGACAGGGTATCCGGGCTTCTGTTGCGCTCCTTGTCCATGGAGTCCACCAGCGGAGCGGACAAAACAGCTCCTCCCGGCATGGGAAGGGTGCCTATCAAAAGCGGAGCCAGGGCCAAAGCCAGCTTGGGTGAAGGGCTTACCAACTGGAGCGAAGATGCAAGTTTGTCCATTATACCGGATTTTTTCATGGCTGAAGAAAAAGCCATGATGAAAGACATAAGTATCAAAAGAAGAATGGTATCAGGATTGAATGCTTCTTTAAGAAAAGCGAGCATGCTGTCCTGCAAACCCAAGCCGCTCCACAAGGCTATAACCAAGCCGCCCAAGGCTGCTGCCAGGCCAAGATGAATCCTGCGGGCACTGGCAAACACCACTGCCAAAAAAATTACAAGAATTTTTATCAAAACGGGAATATTCAATTTAAAATCCTTTCAAACAAGACTGGTCTTAAAAAAAAGCTATTATACTGGATTCATTTTGTTTATGGAATGAATGTATTTGTAAGACGCTTCATCTGTAGGCAGCACTTCCAGCACTTGGCTGAAATAGGATTTTGCGCTTCCATATTTCCTTTCGTAATAGGCGTCCACTCCCCGCTCAAAGGAGGACCTTATCAGGTCTTTTTTGACCCGCACCTCTTCGTCGTCACCCTCATATATTTCAAAAACAGAAGAGGGTTCCACCTTTCCTTTTACCCTTACCTTTCCAATAAAACGCATCCTGTAGGCAGTCGGGTCTTCCAGTTTGGCCAGCACCTTTTCGCTGGCAGCTATGGACAGTCCGTATTCCTTGGCCACTCCTTCCAGGCGGCTGGCAACATTTACAGTATCAGATACCACAGTGCTGTCCATGCGCTGGGCTTCTCCTATGGTACCAAGCATGAGTTGCCCCGAGTGCAGGGCTATACCTACAGAAAAGGGTGCCAAGCCATTTTCTGTGCGTTCTATATTATACTTTTTCATCCTTGCCTGAATGTCAATTGCACATTTAAGGGCGGCTTCGGCACCTTCAGGAAAGAGAGCCATAAAACCGTCTCCAAGGTATTTGTCCACAAAGCCTCCATTGGCCCTTACAGACGGCCCTATCCTGGCCAGATACTCGTTTATAAATGTAAAAGCTTCCTCAGGGCTCATGCCCTCTGCCATACGGGTAAACGAACGTATATCCACAAACATGATAGCCATGTTTTCCGAGCTTGAATCTCCAAGCTCCACTTCCTCAATGCTTTTTCTGTTCAAAAAGCCAAGAATTTGCTTTGGCACAAAACGTTCCAAAGCCTTGTTCACTTTAACAAGGTTGGAGCTGACTGTCTCTGATACTGTAAACGCTGCAGCAAAGCGCCGGGTCATTATTAAAGAAAGAAAAAAGATCATGGACAAAAGACCCAATTGGCTGGAAAAAACGCCGCGTATAATGCCGATTGACAAAAGTATGTCGTATAAAGAAGCTGCAAACAGAAAAAAATAGCCCAAAGCAAAAAGTCTGGCTCCGCTGCGTTTTCTGAAAATGGCAATCGCTATAGATATGGCTGAGCCGGAGCCCAATATAAATACAAAAATCTGATAAAGAAAAAGCAGCCGAGAAGAAAAGCTGGTAGAAGAAATAATCACTATAACGGAGTATATAAAGGAAACAGCCCCTACTATATAAACAGCCCATCCCGGGAATTCATTTGGAAAGCTTCTATGCAGAAAACCGGAAAAATAAAACACAGCCAGGGTAAAGGTAAGGTAGCCAAGAACAAACAGCAGTTTAAAAGGCATGCCGGGGAACAGGGTAAGGATAAAGTATTCATTGTAGCATGCTTCCCTGAAAGCCAGGGTAAGGCACAGCATTCCAAACCAGAAAGCGGCCTGTTCTTTTTTTCTGAACATAAAAAGGCTTATATAATAAAGCCCCATGGCTGCAAGAGCCCCGAGCTTGAACAACTCCCAGCCTATGCTTTTATTATGGGCTGCAAGCACGGAATCATAATCACCCAAAAAAAAGGAGTTGAAGCTGCCGCCATTTCTGTCTGTAAAGTTGGATACATGCACAATTATATCCAGTTTGCCTTCCTGATCCGGCTTTAAAGCCGACACAGTGGATACCCAGCCAGGCTTTTCGTCAGCTTTGCTTCTGCCTGTTGCACCATGGCTGGCAAGCAGCTCTCCGTTGACATAAACAGCAGCAGCGCTCATAAAGGAAGAAGCCTTAATGCCATACAGCTTGCCCGGCTTTAGTCCGCTTATTCCGAGTTTGTAGCTGCAATAGCCTTCAACCTCATAGCCAATAGATTTCCAGTTGGAAGGGAAATAAAAATGGCCATCCGGCAGCGGAGCAGCATTGGAATGAATTCCGGGCGCAACAAATCTGTTCCAGTAAAACTCCCAGTCCCCATCCAGGGCAAGATACCATTTGTCAGGCAAATTGCTGGCATCGGCAAAACCATTTTTTATTGTGAGACTTGGTTTTGTACCATCATTGGAAGCGCATGCAGCAGCTAACAAAATACATGCAGCCATAATAAAAACAATAAAAACGCTATTGGCGTCAATTTTTTTTAAAAATCGCATAATTAGAATATAGAATACAAGCAGTTAATTAACAGTGCAATATGAAAAAAAACCATATTTTAACCCCTTGCAGACTTCCCATCCATGGTCTATAACTTGTTTTAGCGTTATAAATACATAAAACAAGCTCGGACCAAGGAGCGTATACCATGATCGCCAAAAGTGATATGCCAAGTATCAATGAAAAAAAACCGGAAGGAATAAAACCTGACGGTACTCCTTTTAGGGTGCTGATTGTTGATGACTCCATGTTTATTGCCAAACAGCTTGGGCAAATATTGACCTCTGAAGGCTTTGATGTGCTGGCTAGCGCTTCTGACGGATTGGCTGGCTTTGAAAAGTACAAGGAATTATCCCCTGGTATTGACCTGGTAACCATGGACATAACCATGCCCAATATGGATGGAGTAAGCGCCCTTGAAAAAATTCTTGAATATGACAAAAATGCGCAAGTAGTTATGGTCAGTGCTCTCGGAAAAGAAGATGTTGTCAAAAAATGTCTGTTGTTGGGAGCAAAAAGCTATATTGTCAAACCCTTGGACAGAAAAAAGGTTCTGGAACGCATAATTTCCATTTTAAAGCGTTGACAAAACAAAACTTGCCCTTGACGATGGCTGGCCCCTTATGCATAATGCTCTAGCCTCTTGGTAAGTCAAACATGCTCAGACTGGAAATGACTATTCCGGTTTTGAGGCTATTAAGGAGATTCAAGTGCCCTGCGGAAGGAAACGCAAGCTCAAGAAGATAGCGACACACAAGCGCAAGAAAAAGAGAAGAAAGAATCGACATAAGACCCGCAAGTGATAAGTCTGTTGTCTTGTCTGAGCGGCCGCAGCCCTAAAGGCAGCGGCCGTTTTTTCATTGCCCAAAAAACAAAAATATCTTAAAATGCACTAATGCCAAAAGAACTGGATGTATATCAGCTCATAAAAACTTACTCTGCTAGAACCAAACTTGGTATTATTGATTATTTGGCTTTTTCCCAGGCTGTACAGAGGCAAGCCAGAAACTATGATCAAAACGAGCCTTTTTTCAGGGACCTAAGCCTTCACCCCGACAGTATTCTTGTTCCAAAACTGTTCCAGCTATCCAGGGATGGCAAAATTTCCCTGCAGGCAGTTCAGAACCGGATTGACAAAATTTTCTTTCCGGAAGTTTTTACCCAAGCTGTCAACAATGAATATAAAAGAATAGAAAACAATCCCGATATACCCTTTCCTGATGACGATACGCTAAATATATCCATACCTCGTGAATGGGTGCAGCTTGTATCCGTAGAAGCGGACCTTCCTGCGCTTCTGGCCCAAAAATCCGACAGCCCTGTTCCTATTTACAGGCTGATATTTCCGGATGGCAAAAAAAACATGATCATTTTGTCTGTAATGTTGTCCGGAAAGCTTTTGGAATATTCTGTTTTGAAAATAAGGAATTATCTCCGCAAGGGTTCCAACAAGGACTATATCCAGCAAAGATTGGCGCCCGCTTTTATTGGCAAAGACAGCCAATTAAAAAACAGCCTGTCGTCAATACTGATTCGGCCTTTGGAGTCGGCAGAAGAGCTTCGTAGTAGTATGGGAGATTTTTCTTACCCGTTCTGGGCTTATCTTACTACAGCAATCCGCAAGGATTTGACCGGCAAGGGCGATCTACTGCCGGACGACATAGCCATTATCCAAGCCAGCTATATAATTGATGTATACAACAATCATTACAAAAACAAGGCCCAGCGCGAAGCTGACAAGACAGATGCTTTCAACAACCTGAACCTGGCAATAAAAAAAGAGCCGTTTTTGTTTTCCATAGATGATATAAGCGAGTTTAGGGACAGCATGGGCAGACCCCTGCTGGGCAAGTATTCCAAAGAGGAACTGGAGGACTGGTTGCGGGACAGGAGCACCAAAGCTCCCAGCGGCTATTTACCCGAATTGCTTTTATTGGGCAGCGGCCATGCCAAGGGTCATTTCATAGCCAAAGAAAGCCTTATCCCATACCTCATTAAAGGACTTAAAGAAAACAGGTCTGTCATTAAAGCCATGATCACAAGGGACTGGAAGGTAATATTGGAAGATTTTAAAACCGTCCCCGCCATGGATGATGACAAGGCCTTTGCAGTGGACCTGGACACCAGACTTGCAGACAGGGCTCCATTCCTGTCCTCCATTTTGGAAACAAGCCTGCCTGCCCTGGTGTATCAGGAAACAAACGGCGGCATGGAAGTATCAGAAGACCTGGAGCGCTGTTTTGGGTCGGGCAAGGTAGCCGGAACGGATGTATTGCTGAATTTGAACAGAAAGCAAACACTTATGGATGCAAAGATAATGTTGCCTTTCTGGTATTCCATTCCATTCATATCTTGGATATTTAAGCTGTTTTTCAGGACCAGCAGCAAAAAAAGCATAGAAAAGCAAAAAAAAGAAGCCATAAACAGTAAAGTAATGCGGGAAGATCCAAAGCCGGAAAATACAAGGGCCTTGGAGTTCAGCCAGATGGCAAGAGCTGCAGAAAAACGCCTGCTTCCGCAAGGGCAAAGTCTGGAAGACCGTATGATAAGCTTAAACGGCCGCTGGAATACCATGCTGGATGTTCAAGCCAAAGCTAATTTGACAGAAGACATACACTCTCTTGTAAGGGATTTTGTCCGCAACGCACTGCGCACAATGAGACCTTCCAGCTTTACTTTGGAACGCATAGAAACCATGGCTGCCAACATAGCTGACCGACCCAATCTGCTTAAAATCAGGAATCATCAGGCGCTGGAAGAATATATAAAGCTGTACATCATCAAGCTGCTAAAAAGATGATCCTTCATGCACAAACCACGCGCAAAAGCAGTATGATGCCTGCTATCCAAATTGTATCCAGGATAAAAATGACATGGATGACCCATTACAATCATTAGGCTATGGATGCTGCCCATGAACGCTTCCATCATCGGCATAATAATTTGCCTTATGCTGTCCGGCCTTTTTTCTTCGGTGGAAACAGCTTTTACCTCTCTGAGTGTTTTCCAGATAGAAGGAATGAAAAAAAAGGGCAGAAATGCAAGGCTGGTAGAAAAACTTGCACGCAAACCGGAAGAGCTTATTTCCACAATCCTGATAGGCAATAACGCCGTAAACATTGCCGCCAGCACCATTGCCGCGCGCTGGGCCCTGGAGCAATGGGGCGACTGGGTTTTGGGGCTTGTAAGCGCCATACTTACATTAGTGATACTTATTTTTGGAGAAGTCAGCCCCAAAAGAATTGCCATCAACCATAACGAGGCTGTAGCCATAGCCCTGGCTCCATTTCTGTTGCTCAGCACCTGGCTTTTAAAACCCTTTGTTTTACTGGTCAACTCATTAAGCTCCCTTATCACCAACCTTTTCGGAAAGCCGGTAAAAGGCAGCCTTTCCATGGAAACAATGGTTCAAATGATGTCCTTGGCTGAACACAGGGGCGTTATAGATTATTCCAAAAGCCAGATGGTAAAAAACGTTTTTCGCCTGGGTGCCACTACTGTACAGGCTGTAATGACCCATCGCATAGATGTTTTTAGCCTGGATGCCAATACCAAAGCCGGAGAAGCCCTAAAACTGGCATCAGAAGCCGAAGTATCCAAAATACCCATCTACATGGATAACAGCGAAAATATAATCGGCATAGTTTCCATTAGCGATTTGACCCGGCTTATGCTTTCCGGCAATGGAGACGAACCGCTTTCGTCCATTATGACCAAGCCAATAATCATCCTTCCCAACAAATCTGTAGGAGATTTGTTTACAATATTCAAAAAACGCAAGGATACCTTTGCCGTGGTAATTGACGAGTATGGCGGGCTGGCTGGTATTGTAACAATAATGGATGTGCTTGAAGAAATAGTGGGAGAAATTTACGAAGACATGGAAGAAGCTTCCAGAGAGCGCATTGTAAAAAAAGCGGACGGTTCATACACCGTATCAGGGGATGCACCTATGGCCTTGATAGCAGAAATTTCCGGTGGTGACAGTCCAAGCCTGCCTTATGTACAAACTGTTGCGGGATATATTGCATGGGCTCTTGACCGTATACCTGCCCCAGGAGACCGGGCTGAGACAGCCCTTGGAGTGTTTACAGTAAGCAAAGTAGAAGCCAACAGGGTGGAGAAAGCTGTTTACAAACCCGGTACAAAGCATGAAAAAAACTGAGCAGGGAAAAGACAGGCGCTGCCCCTTGTACGTACCTTGCAGGGGCAGCAATTCTTTGTCTAGTTCCCCAAATCTTGTTGTCAAAGGCAATTTTATAAAAACACTACAAGGTATTGTATAGCTTTGCAAAGCATCATACATCATGTAGTAGCAATAGCTAAAAACAACAAGATTTGGGGAACTACACAATGAACAAAGCCATGAACGCTTCACATTACATAAAACGCTTGTCGATAAAGCGCTTGCCGTTAAAACGCCTGGCTTTTTTCCTTGGCCTATTAGTGCTGGGCTTGGCCAAAACTTACCCGGAAGAACTTAGCCTTGAGCCCCTGTTCCGCTTTCCTTTGGGCGGAGTCGCCAGCTCCGGCCCTGTATTATCTGGCAAGCGGCTTTGGGTATTGTCTGACTCTAAAATACTGTACAGCATAACAACAGAAGGCGTGGCCAGCGGCAAGCGCAGCTTTCCTTCCAGGCATATACCGTTCATGCTTGCCGACCCATACGAAAGGCTCGCCATTGTTGATGACAGCAATAGCTTGAGCCTTTTAAACAAGGCCGGCCAGGAGGTATGGAAAACAAGCCTAAAAGCAAAGCCTGCTTTTTCTCCCTTTTTTTCCGGCGACGGCTGCCTTTTTGTTCCCTTTGACAGCGGCATTATTGTATACGCACCAAACGGCAGGGAGCTATGGCGCAAAAGTTTCAGTTCGGGCCTGTCTGCAAGCCCGCTGGCAGGCCCGGGTGGCGGCCCTTTACTGGCTCTGAAAGACGGCAGCATCCATCTTTTTAGCGCTTACGGAGGGCTGGTCAAGTCCGTGTCTTTTTCTGCACCGGCAGCTTTGCTGTCCTGCAACCAGGACAGCATATTGGCTGCGCTGCAAGACAACAGCCTTGTGATTATGGATTCAGGGCTTGGGCCAGGCCCGTCCGGCTCTTTTCCAGTTATAAAACTGGCTGCAAAAGCTGTTGCCGCTGCATCTGCCAAAAGCATGCATTTTGTCCTTGATTCCGGCGGCAATATTCTGGCAGTGGATTTGCTTGGCAATAAGTTGTGGCAGCTGCAAAGCGGGATCCCCTTCGGGACTCCCGAAGGGCTCGCTTCTGACCCGGCCAAATTGGCGGCATTTAAAGAAAGGCTTATACTGCTTTCTGACAGGATTGTAAGGAGCTATGGCATGGACGGCTCGTTTTACAGGGAGCTTAAGCTTAAATCTTCTGCCGGCTTTCCAATTATTTCCGAGTCGGGGACGGTTTTTACGGGCGGAAAAGACTGGATACTGTATGCATACAAGTTTGAGCTGCCCCAAAAGGCCATGGCCTTGCCAAAAGCAAAAGCATTGAGTATGGCCATAATAGAAGAAACAGCCAAAGAAGAGGCTTTTTGGACCTTGGAGCCTTACAGCAATGATAGTGCGCAAAAAAAACTTGCCAATATTGAAAAATTGATGAAATCTGGTACTATTGAAGATGAGCTGCTTGATGCAAGAGCTTACTGTGCTGCTATAGCATTGGGTAAAATGCATGCTCCCCTGGGCATGGGAGCGGCAAAAACGGAAGCCCTGCCAAGTGGAGTACTGGCCAGGACCAAGGCCTGTGAACTTTTGGGAATGATGGGCTACCCTGATGCCGTCCCTTTTCTGGCTGACGTTTTTTTGTATGACAAGGAAGCGGTGGTTAAAAGTGCGGCAGCCGATGCCATATCCATGATAGGCCTTGATCCGGAAGGCATGGCGCTAGGAGCTTTTGCTTTTGCAACGGAAAAAAGTCTGGACGACAGAACTGCCATTTCGCTTATTAATGCCATCTTGGCTCTTTACAGGGCAAATGGAAGTCTGGATGATTTTTCCGGTATTATGGCTATCCTTAGAATTGCTGGAGGCAATTATTCTGCAACTGTAAAAAGCAGGGCAGAAAAAGCTTTGCTGCAATTAAAAAAGCCTTAATAACGGTTTTTTTAAAGATGTTTTGGATGCAGAGTTTATGCAAGACTTTTATTAAGCATTTTTATAAGCATGGCTTGTATGATAAAATATTTGTTTGATGGCCTTTGGCTGCCAACAGGAGGAAATGATGATGCGTCGTAACTGCCTTTTATCGGGTATTGCACTCCTTATGGCTTTTAACGTTTTTTCGCTAGATGTGGATGTACCTGAAGTGGAAAGCACCCAGACAGCTGTAATAGAGTTTATAAACTATGTCGGCCCACACACAGTTATAGAAAGTGCAGATTCCATACGGGGCATCGGAAGAAACCTTGGAACTGCTGTTGCCAGAGGCGCTGCCCGGGCAGGAGAAGCCGGCCGCTACTCCGTGATCCATGCCGTGGATCCTGCTGTTCTAAGCGGTTTTGATGCGGACATACTTTTTGTGGGAGAAGGAGCCAAGGTGGACCATATAGACAACCTGCGCAGAATAATAGCGGGTTTTCTTGAAGCTGCTTATTCTTATTCAAAAAAAGACGCAGATACCCTGGCTGTTTTCATTACCATATATAATGCAATTTACCGTGGCAAACTGGATTATTTTGCTTCCAAATACAAGCCTGTAGTTACAAAAGAACTGGGCCCCAATACTGCAGGCCTTGCCATACGCTGGGATGAGTGGGCGGGCCGCTCCCGCATCGTAATACCCCTGTCAGCTCGGGCTGGATCCGGAGTGATAGGCTCGGTGGATACAAGCCCCATAAGCGACAAAGCAACAGTAGAAAGCCTTAAAAAAGAGAGCGATGACAGGGGCATTGGCGATCGCAAGGACCTTGTGGACATAAAAGAACGCAGCCAGGAAGAAGAGAAAGCTGCTATAGCAGCGGAAAAAGAGCGTATTGCAAAAGAAGAAAAAGCCATAGCAGAAGAAAAGGCCAAAACCGAAGCTGCCAAAGCCGGGGCTGGCAGCAAAGAGCAAACGGAGCAAAAAGCCCAAAGCCAGGATGACGGCAAAGCTGCACAAAAAGAGCCAACAGATCTTGCCGGCACAAGTTCCGAGCAAAAGGCGGAAAAAGGCAGCCAGCAAGAAGCCAGCATGGCTGTATCCGACAAGGCAAAAGAAGAAGAAAAAGCCATTGCGGAAAAGGAAGCCAGGCTGGAGGAAGACAAAGCCAAGCTGGATGAAAGAGAAAAAGCCCTGGAAGCCAAAGACAAGGAAATAGCGGCAGACCGGGCCGATATAGCCAAAGACCAAAAAGAGGCGATAAGGGACGAAATTGCAGACCAGGCAGCCAAAGAAGCCGCCGGTAGCATGCTATTTGAACTGCTAGATCCGAACCTGCCCTTTTCCAGGCTTAGTCTTGTGGACCTAAAAACCGGAGCCAGTATAAGAAAAAGCCAGGTGAACACCATTCGGGCCAATACCGCACAGGATACAGGCACTGCCATAATTGCAATTGCAGGACAGACAGGCGGCGTTGGTGGGGCGGTCCGCCTTGTAAGCATAGCTAAAAACGACTACCGCAATGTAGTTTACAGCAATGAGGATGTATTTGCGGACAGCCCGCTATGGAAGTACGGCAATGCCATTTATGCTGTAATAAAAAAAGGCAACGACTGGATTATAGGCCGTTATGACAGCCCTAAACTGGAGCTCAAGGCTGGTTCGGCCCCGATAAGCCGCTTTAGCTTTTTAAGCCAGACTGCTTCCGGGCTGGTTGCGCAAGGCCCTGATGGAGGTTTTTTGGTACTGGATCCCGACAGCCTTGCAACAAGATCAGAAATAAAAAGGTAGTCGTAAAATAAAAAGGAGCTGCCCGTAAAGCAATTTTGGCGGGCAGCTTTTTGTATGGGGCAGCCGCTTTTTACAAAATCAGCTGGACTTTCGCCTCATTTCATACATAATTACGCCTGCAGCAACGGACACATTGAGGGATTCAATCCTGCCATATTGGGGTATGCTTACAAAGCCGTCACAGTTTTCCTTTAGCAAGCGGGATACCCCTGCCCCTTCCGAGCCTAGAATTATTGCAGTGTCGCCATCCAGCCTTATGTCTTGCAAAGCTTCTCCTTTCATGTCGGCGGCATAAACCCAAAAGCCTGCCTTTTTTAGCTTTTCTACTGCCCTGGCAAGATTTGCAACACTGCTTGTGGGCACATAAGACATAGCTCCCGCAGAAGTTCTGGCCACTACATCTGTTTGCCTGCTGGCTCGTCTTTCCGGTACTATTACCAGGTCCATGCCAAAAACTTCCGCCGACCTCAGTATGGCTCCATAATTATGAGGGTCTTCTATATGATCAAGAATGATTACCTTGTGCTCTTTTTTGGACAGGCCAGACAGCCAGGAATCCAGGTCTATTGCAGAAGAATTTTTGTCGCCGGATTCGTATGCCAATGCAGCACCCCTGTTGTCCGGAGCTAGGGTATTCAGTTCATTTTGCCCGACATTGAACACTTTAAGCCCGGACTTGGCAGCCAGGTCCATTATTTTTTTAATTCTTGGACCGCTATTGGCCACCAACAGCCTTGCCCCGCCCGTTTTACCGCTGCGGATAAATTCTTCCATTGAATGAAAACCTGTCAAATATATCATGCTATCATTCTATCGCTTTTTGCTTCAAATGAAAACAGCACCGCGGTTTTATGCAGTGCTGTTTTCATTTGTGCCAGAAAAACTAACTTAGGGAATAACCGAAAACTCCTGGACTACCTGTATTCCATTGTCTACTATTTCTATTCCGGGAACAGACATGGCACAGGAGCCTGCAGCATCTATTGCGCTTTGCGAATTGGCCACACCATGCAGTATCACCTTGTTGTCTTTTACATCAGCTTCCAGGAAATGAATGGATATACGCCTGTTGTACAGGACTTCGGTAATTATGGTTTGCCCCAGTTTTAGCTCTCCCATGCGCTTCATGGATTCCCTGCCTTTTTCAGGGCTGATAACCAGAGTTCTATACTGATCTATTAGCTGTGCAACAGTTGCAGGATGGCCGCGGCCCGTATTTATTACCAAGTCATAAAATACGGGATCATCCCAATCCACCCCAAAAAAGTAATCATGAAAGCCTCTGCGGTCGCGGTCATTCTGCCGCAACAACTGCTCTGCCCTTTTGTCATCACAGGCAAAACGTGCCCTTATACGCTGTATGCGTATATCCCTGGGCGCCACCAGCTTTACCGAAATGACACCAGGCACGCCTGCAAAAATGGCAAAACCACCCCTGCCGGTTATTATGCAATCGTAGGCTGCAGCTTCTTCATACAGAATGCTTTTCAGATAATGAAGATAATCGTCACGGTCCTGGGACAATGAAGCAATAAATCCGGGTTTTTTTTCATCATATTTGGCACGAACTTCCGGAGCTATGCCACGATTGGACATTTTAGCTTCTATATAGTCTTTGTCTATAGCCTTATAGCCCGTCATTCGGGCAAGTTCAACAACGGTTTCGTCCCCCAGGGCCGCAAATTCCCTTGCAACACATATAACAGACATGAGCCCTCCTTTCGGATATAATCTGCCGGAAAATGCCAATGCCTTCTGGATAAAAAAGCGGTCCAGCATTGAAAGCAAGCCAGAAAAAAGCCATTTTCCTTCTTTATAATAACCATAAGCTCACAAAAAGCGCTTGTCAAATATAAGTTTGCTTTCTCTAAGCTTGTTGCCAGCAAATTGCTAGGGCAAAAGTTTGTGCTAAGAGCAGCGGTAAAACAATTGTAGTTCCCCAAAGATTGGTGTTTTTCTGGATAAGTACTTTATATTGTATATAGCTGCCCTGTCCTGTACTCTATATAGTAGCGTTTTTTGTAAAAAGAGCTGTAACATTAAGCTTTGGGGCACTATAAAAGTTTTATATGTCAAAAAGCAGCCGCTCATAAGCAGGAAAAGGCCAGTCATTTTTGGGTACAAGATTTTCCAGGCTGTCAATGGCAAGCCTTAGCTTGCCAATCTCTGGCAGTATACTGTTTCTGCATAAAAGAGCACGATAGGTATGATTTTCAATTTTATTGCATTCCTTCATGGCTGCTTTAAGCCCTTGTATGTGCTTTTCAGACTCTGTAATGTATTTAAGCAATTCCTTCAGCTTTGGCATAAAAGGGTTTTCCAAAGCCAGGGCTTCGGCTTTTTCTGAAGCTCCGGCAAGGCTAGCAAAATAATTTTGTGCAGCAGGTATGGCCGAGCGCTCCGCCATATGAAGCAGGGTGGAAGCATCCACAAGCAGCCTCTTTGCATAACGCTCATATTCTATATGGCTAAGCGCTTCTATCTCCTGCCTGCTCATTACCCCGGTTTCTGTAAGCATTCTTACATTTTCAGGATCAAGCCATGCAGAAAAGGCTTCTACACTGTCCTTTGCTTCCAGAAGGCCGCGAGCCAAAGCCTCTTTATGCCAGGATTCTGAATAAGCGTTGCCGTTAAATACAATGCGCTTGTGTTTTAGCCAAGAGTCTGCCAATACTTGCCTTACAGCTTCTTCCTTGCTGTTTCCGGAATCCATATGGGTTTTTAACTTAACAGCATAGAGACTCATGGTTTCGGCATAGGCCGCATTCAGTACAGCCACTGCAGTAGATATGGATTCTCCGGAAGGCGGCATGCGATACTCGAATTTGTTACCGGTAAATGCAAAGGGACTGGTCCTGTTCCTGTCTGACAGGTCTTTTGGCAGGTTTGGCAGCGTAAAAGAACCCAAATGCATCGCAGTTCCATTATCACTGCAGCTAGAGTTGTTGCCGCAAGAAGCAGCATCCAGTATTTCTGTAAGGCTTTCTCCCAGGTAAATGGATACTATATTGGGAGGAGCTTCGTGGGCACCCAATCTTAGGTCATTGCCTGCGCTGGCTATACTGGCCCGCAAAAGAGGCCCGTATTTGTCAACTGTTTCAAGCATGGCACAAAGAAAAACCAGAAAAACCAGGTTGTCTTCAGGATGATTGCCTGGCTCCAAAAGATTAAGGCCGTCATTGCTGGCCAGCGACCAGTTTATGTGTTTGCCTGAGCCGTTTACACCCGCAAACGGTTTTTCATGTAGCAAAGCCGCAAGTCCATGCCTTTGGGCAACCTTGGTAATGGTTTCCATAACAATCTGGTTTTCGTCTGCGGCTACATTGGCAGCCGAATGCACAGTGGCTATTTCAAATTGGTTGGGTGCAACCTCTTTGTGCTGGGTTTTGGCAGACACCCCTAGGCGCCACAGTTCGTTGTTCAACTCCCGCATGAAACGGCTTAGCCTATCGCTTAAATGGCCGTAATAATGGTCATCCATTTCCTGCGATTTTGGCGCAGGGTTTCCTATCAGGGTCCTTCCGCAAAAGCGCAGATCGGGCCTGTTCATATACAGTTCGCGCTCTACCAGAAAGTACTCCTGCTCTGCTCCAACAGTCGGAAAAACCCTGTCGCTTCCGGTATTGCCAAGCAGCTTTAATACTTTTAGTGTTTCCTGCCCAAGCTTGTTCAATGAGCGCAAAAGAGGAACCTTTTTGTCCAGGGCTTCTCCATTGTAGGAAACAAAGGCAGTAGGTATATACAGTGTAAGACCCTCAGGGTCCTCGTTCAAAAAAGCCGGGCTGCTAGTATCCCAAGCGGTATAGCCCCTGGCTTCAAAAGTTGCCCGCAAACCTCCGGACGGAAAACTGGATGCATCCGATTCGCCCTGTATAAGCTCCTTGCCGGAAAACTCCATAAGAATGCCGCCATCCCTGTCAGGCCTGATAAAAGCCTCGTGCTTTTCTGCAGTTTTGCCTGTCATGGGCTGGAACCAGTGCGTATAATGGGTGGCACCCTGCTCCACTGCCCAGTCTTTCATGGCTCTGGCTACAGCTTCAGCTGTTTCTACAGACAGCTCGTTTTGCCCTTCCTGAACCTTTTTAAGTTCCTCATACACAGACTTGGGCAATAGCTCCCGTAAATAGCGTTCCCCAAAACGGTGCATTCCGTAAGTTTCCAAAACCGATTTACGCAAATTTTGTTTGTCCATGGCTATTCCTGAAGTGAGCTTTGTATCATGTTTTGCCCTTGCTAGGGAACAGCTTAGCAGGTTTTTGTTATTTTTTGGGCTTTTATTGCACATAACACAAAACAGCATTATGCTTTTTTTATGGCAATAACATTTTGTTCCGAGGGAGCCGCCAGGGAAGTCACCGGCTCCAAGCATCTAATAAATGTGGACGGGCTGCGCTATTTGGTGGATTGCGGGGCTTTTCAGGGCAAAAGGGAAGAAAGCGACAGAAAAAACAGGGCTTTAGTAAAAGATCCGGACAAACTGGAAGCCGTAATCCTTAGCCATGCCCACTACGACCATTCCGGATTGCTGCCACTCCTGTCCAAGCGGGGCTACGAAGGCAACATATACTCAACCCCCGCCACAAGGGACCTGGCCAATCTTATAATGATGGATTCTGCCAGTATTCAGGCACGGGACGCGGAATACCTGGCAAAACAGGCTGCAAAAAAGGGGAGCAGTTTTGACTGGCAGCCGCTTTACGACGAGAAGGATGCAATAAAAGCCACAGGGCAGTTTGTTACTGTTTCCTACGGGCGTCAGTTTTCTGTCGGGCCAAACTTCAAGGCGCAGTTTCTGGATGCCGGACACATATTGGGCTCGGCTACCATACATGCCAGCATCACGGACAAAAACGGAAAAGTTGCAAGAATAGGTTTTTCCGGTGACCTTGGAAGGCCGAACAAGCCCATAATCCGGGATCCCGAGCCCATGGGCCAGGTAGACTACCTGGTACTGGACAGCACTTATGGCGACAGGCAGCACGAAAGCAGTATTGACGCCATGGAGCGCCTTGCGGACATAGTTAACAAAACTGCAGAGCGCGGAGGCAAAATAATTATCCCCGCCTTTGCCATAGAACGAACACAGGAACTGGTTTACTACTTTCATATGCTTGTGGACCAGAACAGAATACCCAAAATACCTATTTGGGTGGATTCACCCATGGCTGTAAACGCCACAAGCATTTTTCAGGTGCATCCCGAATGCTATGACGAGGAAATCCATCAGGCCTTTCTAAAGCACCATAAAAACCCCTTTGGCTTCAACGAGCTGCATTTCAGCACCAGCGTAAACGATTCAAAAAAGCTTAACCAGCTGGACAGCCCTGCAGTAATTATTTCTGCGGACGGCATGTGCGAAGCAGGCCGCATACAGCATCACCTTATTCACAACATTTCAGACGACAGAAACACCATACTTATGGTGGGCTATACCGCCGTCAACACGCTGGGGCGCCGCATAAAGGACGGGCAAAAGGAGGTGCGCATACACGGGGATCTTTTTAGGGTAAAAGCCAGGGTAGAAGAAATAAAAGCATTCAGCGCCCATGCCGACTATGTTGAAAGCTGGGACTGGATAAAAACCATGGATTTGTCCAGCCTTAAAACAGTTTTTCTTGTACACGGAGAAGACAAGGCCCTTAAAGCCATGAAAAATTACCTTGAAGGCAAAGGCTTAATGGATGTGCGCATTGTGGAGCCGGGAGCCGCTTACAGCTTGTAAAACTCAAAGCTGTCCGTTTTTGCCATTCTGCTTCTGAATTTTTGCCAGATAGCGGTAAATACTTGCCTCGGAACTTTTTAGCACTTCTGCCACATGACTTACCGCTCCTTTAAGAAGAAACAGGCCTTTTTTGTCCAGGGCGCTAATTATGTCCAGTTTTTCTTCGTGGGTAAGCCTGTCCACAGGTATGCCCTTGCTGGCGGCCACAGCCCCTATAACGCTGTCTGTTACCGCTTCCATGGAGTTAAGAAAACGCTCCGCCTCTTCTCTCTCCTCCTGAGGCAGTGTATTTCCGTTTTTAAGCAGATGCTTTTCCACAAAAGCATCGGGATGACAAAGCTTGAGTACCATGGAATTGAGTTCGTTGTAGCGCCTGTCATCAAAGTTTATGCACAACAGGGCAAGCGGTTTGCCTTCTTTGTCCTTTATATACAGGCTGGAAGAACGCAACAGCCTGTTGTCGCTGGAAAGGCTGGTATAATTTATATAATAGTCCGATTTTTCGTAAAGCCTGCCGGCCATCATTTCCAGAGCTTTGGTTGTAAGCGGGGCTCCCAGGCTGCGGCCGCTTATGTAGCCGTTGGCTATGGCAACTATGGATTTTGCGGAATCTCCAAGGTCATGCAGCACGACCTCATAATCCGGGCCAAGAGAAGCTGCCAAAAAGTCAACAAGAAGCGAATACTGCTTTAGAACATTCTTATCCATAAAACCATAATACAGCTTTCTGGCAATAGATGCAAGTATTTTATTATTATGATATTTTTTTTGATTGACGGAAATTTATTTGAATGGTAATATGTTTTAATACATTTTTAAGGGAGGAATTAATGGCAATCAAATACATTCCTGAGCCATTCAGGATCAAAATGGTGGAAACAATAAAAACCCTGGACAGGTCCGAGCGAGAAAAAAATATCGCCGAGGCCAAGTTCAACATGTTCAATCTGCGTGGAGAGGACGTATACATAGACCTGCTTACCGACTCCGGTACTAATGCCATGAGCCAGGAACAGTGGGCCGGTGTTCTAAAAGGGGACGAAGCATACGCGGGCGGTAAAAGCTATTACAAGCTGCTGGAAGCAGGCAGGGATATTTTTGGCTACGGCTATATTCAGCCGGTCCACCAGGGTCGCGCAGCAGAAAAGGTGCTGTTCCCCACCTTCTTGTCCAAGGGCAAGGTGGCCATTTCCAACATGTTTTTTGACACGACAAGGGCCCATGTAGAACTGGCTGGAGCCAGGGCAGTGGACTGCGTAGTAGAAGAAGCCAAGGACCCTGCCAAGCGCGCCCCTTTCAAGGGCAATATGGATGTAGCCAAGCTTGAAAAGCTTATTGCCGAATACGGCCCGTCCAATGTGGGGCTTGTGGTTATGACCATTACCAACAACTCGGCAGGCGGTCAGCCTGTTTCTCTAGAAAACATGGCAGCTGTGGCAGCAGTATGCAAAAAGCACAATATCCCGCTGGACATAGACGCTGCCCGCTTTGCAGAAAATGCATACTTTATAAAGCAGCGCGAAGCCTCATGCAAAAACATGAGCATCAAGGAGATAATTGCCAAAACCTTCTCCTATGCAGACATGTTCACCATGTCCGCCAAAAAGGACGCCATTGTAAACATGGGCGGTTTGATAGGTGTAAAGGATCCCGATTCTCCCCTTATCCCCAAAATTAAGGCAGCATGTATAAGCTACGAAGGCTTTATTAGCTATGGCGGACTTTCTGGCAGGGACCTGGAATCCCTGGCCATTGGCCTTTACGAAGGCATAGAAGAAAGCTTCTTGCGATACCGCATAGGCCAGATGGAATACCTGGCTTCCAGGCTGGACGACGCAGGCATTATTTACCAGTCTCCGGTAGGAGGCCACGGAGTGTTTGTGGATGCCAAAGCCATGTTCCCCCATATTCCATACAATGAATTCCCTGCCCAGGTACTAGCAATAGAACTGTACAAGGAAGCCGGCATAAGAACCTGCGATATTGGTTCCTACATGCTTGGTAATGACCCTGACACAGGAGAACAACTCAAGAGCCAATTTGAGTTTACCCGCTTTGCTGTTCCCAGAAGGGTTTACACCCAGGCCCATTTTGACGTAATGGCGGAAGCCCTTATTGCCATCAAGGCAAAAGCCGGCAGCATAAAGCGCGGCTACAAAATACTGTGGGAGCCCCCCATATTAAGGCACTTCCAGGCCCACCTGGAACCCATCAAGTCTTAAAGCAATTTGAACTGATTTTTTTCTATAACCCCTCCCGTTAGGGAGGGGCGCTCCTCCCTAACGGGAGGGGC
>JAKPMS010000208.1 GCA_029548805.1 Spirochaetota bacterium
GGCCAAGCAGCCTTAGAATGTCGTTAAGAAAACCTTCGTTTCCCAAAATGGCTATCCATGCATAAATTCGGATCAAGAAGTTGGTCCAGAAGGGTATCATTATGAACATAAGAAGCAAAGTTTGCCGGGAACTTCTGGCCATGTAATAACCGCATGGCAGCGCTATCAGCATGGTTATGGCGGTGGAACCAAGGGCCACCAAAAGCGTGTTTATTGTAACATACAGAAATGTGGGATTGGCTATGGACTTGTAAGCCTGGAGAGTAGGAGTCCACTCCACCCCGCTCCTGGCTCCGGGAGTCATAAAGCTGTATGCCACTATAATAAGCAGGGGCATAAGAAAAAATACGCTTAGCCACAGAATGGAAGGGCTGGCATACAAAAAGCCTGCAATTCCCGCTTCACTGGCCCTGGCTTTTTTTGTACCTTGCCCTGAAGGAGGGCGGCTCATACCTTTAGCTCCACTATATAGGCGTCTTCTGCGCTAAAGGATAGCCATACCCTGTCTTTCCATTCTATTTCAGGGCCTTCATCAGACCAGTCTGCATGCTGCTTTATTACTTTTAGTGTTATACCGCTGTCCGTGCTGACCCAAAACTTGCTCTGAAAGCCAGAATATATGGGCTCTTCCACTATGCCTTCCAGCGCATTTATGTCCGGCTTAACGGACTTGGGCCTTTCCAGTGCTATGCGTATTTTTTCGGGTCTTATGGTCCAGCTGACCCTGGAACCAAGGGCGGGCAATTGGTCGGCGGTAACTTTTACATTGTCCAGGCCTTCCATTTTAAGCGTAACAACATCACCGGATATGGCCACTACTTCGGACTCGAACAGATTGGTTTCTCCTATGAACTTTGCAACAAAGTCCGTTGCCGGAGTCTCGTAAATTTCCTGAGGAGTACCTATCTGCAAAAGCTCTCCGTTATTCATTACCGCTATGCGGTCAGAAACAGAAAGGGCTTCCTGCTGGTCATGTGTAACATAAATAAAGGTAATGCCTATCTGGTCATGTATTGTATCCAGCTCTATAAGCATATGCTGGCGCAATTTTGCATCAAGCGCAGAAAGGGGCTCATCCAAAAGCAGAACGGAAGGCTCGTTTATTAAAGCCCTGGCTATTGCCACCCTCTGCTTTTGTCCGCCTGACAGCTGTGACGGCCTTTTTTGGCTATGAGAACTCAACTGCACAAGCTCAAGATATTCCGATACCTTGCTTTTTATGTGCGATTCCTGGGCTTTTTTAATACGCATGGAAAAGGCTACATTTTCAAACACGGTAAGATGCGGAAACAGGGCATAATTCTGAAAAACTGTATTGACGCGCCGTTCCTCAGGAGGCAAATCCAAAACATTCTGGTCTTCCAGAAGTACTGTCCCTGATTCCGGAAATTCAAAACCGGCTATTATTCTCAATAAAGTGGTTTTGCCGCAGCCTGAAGGCCCCAACAAGGAGAAAAACTCCCCTTTTTTAATGGACAGGCTTACATCGTTCAGGACCTTGAAATCCTTGAACGACTTATTGACCCCAAGAATGTTTACATCGCTGCCTTTCAATTTCTTTTATCTTTTCCCTCCGTACTGCATGGCTTTGAAGCCAGTTTATCAACGCACAATGAAGTTTTTTCCCTCTTGTGTCAATTACCCAGTTCCCCGAAATTCGTTGGCTGTTGGCTTAATATCCAGTAACTAGAATAGAGGGCCTCTAAAACTTCAGTTTTTAGAGGCCTACCATTATGTAAGTGTAAACCCTGTATGGATTTACAAAGGGTACCTCGAAAAATTAAATGAGTTTTTAGAGGTGCCCAATAATCAAAACCATAATAAAATAAAAGCTGTATTCCGGTTATGCCTTGCTTGATATTATTTGTTTATGGTTTTATTGTAACTAGAAGCAAATAGTTTTTTACCAACAAGCTTCAGGAAACTAAAGTTATGAACAATACTATAAACCAAGTTATGAACCACAAACAGGCTGCAATAGACTCTTTTGGCCGCCTTTATGATACCATAATCAGGCTGCGCTCTCCGGAGGGCTGCCCATGGGACAGGGAGCAGAACCTTAAAAGCCTAAGGTCCAATCTGGCAGAAGAAGCCTATGAATGCATAGAAGCCATAAATGAAAATGACTTCATGCACATAGAAGAAGAACTGGGAGATGTTTTTCTTGTAAGCACCATGATGGGAGTAATAGCCGAAGAAAGTGACAAGCTGTCCTTGGCTTCTGCAATGGACAAAACCGTAGACAAACTTGTCCGCAGACACCCCCATGTGTTTGGCGGCAGCAAGCTGGATACACCAGAAGCCGTTACCGAACAATGGAATAAAATAAAGGAAAGCAAGGAAGGCCGCAGAAAAAAGGACTCCGTTTTGGACAGCGTCTCCAACGCGCTCCCGCCCCTGGAAAAGGCATATAAAATTCAGAAAGCAGCCGCCAAAACAGGCTTTGACTGGCCCAATGCAGAAGGAGCCTGGGACAAGCTTAAAGAAGAGCTTGAGGAAGCACAGGCTGCCGCTAGTGCTTTGGCCATGGAAAAGGGCAAAAATGCCGAAGCAAGATGGATGTCCATGGAAGAAGAATTGGGCGACCTGCTATTTTCTGTTGTAAATACTGCCCGCAAACACGGTATAGACCCGTCATTGGCTTTACATAGGGCTACAGAAAAGTTTTCCCGCCGCTTTCATTATGTGGAAAAGTCCATGTCCAAAGCCAAAGAAAAAATGCAGCCTGATAAATTGGACCAAATGGACAAGTTTTGGGAAGAAGCCAAAAACATGGAAAAACCCGGTTTTTAAAACCAGAAAACAGCGCTAAACGCTTAATATACCCTTAAACCATGGTAGCGCCGTAACATAATGCCAAAATTCTTTAATGCATCAACGGCAGTTTGAATTGCAGACAACTTTTCCGGCAGCGAACAAATAATTATGGGCCTTGACATATCGGGGCTTCCTCCCTGCCAGTCATAGGCATCCATAAAATGCATCCATTCCTCAGATTTTTTTTCTGTGCTGCCATCCAAAATTTTGTGATTTACCAGCATGGCCGCTATTTTACCTTTTAACAGGCTAAAGCTTTCCATGCAATCATCAAAGCTGCGGTCAAGCTTTGGTTCCCAACTTGTTTTAACAAAAGGATGCCCCAGGTCTTCCATAATTTCTGCAGCCCCCCCTCCTTTAAGCTGGCGCTCTGCCACAAAGCTTATACATAAGGTAAGCCCCTGGCTTGCGGCCTCATCACCAAACAGCCTTGCCTTTTTTATGTAATCGCCCGCCTTAAAGTCCGTGCCGGAGCATTCAGGTTCGATTATCCTTAAAATAGGGCTATTAAGAGCTTTTGCACTTTTTAAAGCTGCCTTTAACAGTTTTGTGTCAGCCTGAACCATGCTGAAATGACATGCATAACTGACGCTTGTCAGCCCGGCTCTTAGGGTAGTCATCATCAGTTCTGCTGCGGTTTTTTCATCCCCAGGGGACAAAAAGCCCTTGTCACACCATTCCACACCCTGAAAGCCAATGCTGGCCGCGTCTGTCAGTACGCTGTTCATATCTTTAGATTTAAAAGCCAGGGAAGAAACTGCTATTTTAATCATATTATTTTTTTATCTTAACGGATGCATAAGCTTATTTCAACATTCTGCAAGGGAATTCGTAAAGCCATCCAAACATACCGGCTATTGCTACATAAGTTTTCTGAGTGTATCGTGGGTTTTTGGTTTTACAAGGAGAAACAGTGATCAACCTTGAAGCACAAGATGATGGTTTTTCTGTAGTTGTAAATGGGCGAAAGCTTTTATGCCACAACTACAGGCGCCCTTTATTGGAAATGGGAAAAGCGGGGCATATAACAAAACGCAAATCCGGCTTTTTACCCCCCAAAGAACATGGCAAAACAATGACAAAAGCCAGGGAATGGAAGCTGCTTGCATCAAAAGAGGATTTTCTTGACATAGATTTTGCCGGCCTTTGCAGAATGATACTGAAAGAACAAGACGGGGCATTGCAAATATCTTTTTCCCGTTATGACTCAACACTAAACCGCTTTTTGTTCAGGCTGGCTTCCAGCAAAGAAGAAGCCGTTTTTGGCTGCGCATATTCCAGCCAAAAACCCAAGCTTAAGGGGCAGCGATTAATTTTATGGAACGGTTCGCATTATTCCGAAAAAAAACATCTGAGCATGAAGGCTGCCTCTCACCCAAAAGCCAGCCTTTACAGAAGCAAACCCGCTTTTGTTACCAGCACGGGTAGGTTTGTAAAGCTTCAAACCGATGCATATTGTGTGTTTGACTTTAAAAAAACAAAGTCCATATTGCTTTGCTCCTGGGCCATCCCGGAAGAAATCATCATTGGATATGAGCTGGATATGGCTGCAGCTATAAGGGCCCAAAGTTTTCTTTCCAAACCAGCAACCAGGCTTCCAGATTGGGTATGGGACGGAGCCTGGCTGGGAGTAAAAGGGGGAATGAAAGCCATAAATGATACGCTTGAAACTATGAACAAGTCGGGTGCCAGGGTATCAGCCATAATAATAGAAGATTTGTACGGAAACCTGGCAACAGCAAAAGGCATGCTTTGCAGATGGGATTGGAGACTGAATTCGGAGCTGTATCCCAATTTGGCAGATAAAATTGCCGGACTTAAGCGCAAGGGTATCAGGGTTTTTGGCTATATAAATCATTGCCTGGATATAGACAGCAGGCTGTATCCGGAAGCTTCCGGACTGGGATTTATGGTAAAAAATGAAGCGGGCTCGGACTATATCATACAAAATGGAGCAGCCAGCTTTGCACTGCTGGATCTTTTTAACCCTGATGCCTTTTCCTGGATAAAAAGGATCATAAAAAAGGAGCTCCTGGACAGCGGCATGTCCGGCTGGATTGCAGATATGGGAGATATCCTTCCTACAGGGGCAGTTTTGCATGGCTGTATTGATTCATCCATGCTGCACAATGGTTATGCGGACAGATGGGCTCTGGCCAACAGGGAAGCCATAATTGAGGCAGGAAAAGAAAAAGAAGCCATTTTTTTAATGGCTTCGGGCTGGACCAGGGCTTCGTCACTGGCCAGCAGTTTTTTTTCAAAACCCCGGGAAGAAAACTGGAACAAAAAAACAGGGCTTCCCGGACTCATACCAGCTGCCATAAGCATGGGTTTTTCTGGCGATGGCCTATGGCTGCCCGGAATGGCGGCCTACAGCAGGCTGGCCAAAAAAACCAAATACAAAGAGTATTTGATAAGGCGCATGGAACTGTCAGCCTTTTCTCCCATTTTTATGATAAATGAAAGCATGCGAATAAAAAAAAGCCCCGGGCAATGGAGTGACCAGGAGCTGACTGGCCATTTTGCCAGATTAAGCCATATATGGGCAGATATGGCTACATATCATGCCGAAACCATGGATGCTTATATAAAAGACGGATTGCCTCCTATAAGGCATTGCTGGATACACTATGAAGAAGAAAGGCAGCTCATGTCACTTGATCAGCAGTATATGTATGGGCGTGACATTCTGGTGGCTCCGGTTTTGGAACAGGGCAAAGAACTTGCAAAAGCTGTCCTGCCGAATGACAGCTGGGTGCATTTGTGGACATCCAGGACTTTTGGAGCCGGAGAACTGTTGATTGAAGCACCCTTGGGTTATCCGCCGGTCTTTTACAGGGCTTGTTCGGAATGGGCCGGTCTTTTTGAAGGGCTCAGGCGTTCTGCGAGGCAAAAGGCCCGGCTTTAACCAGTACAGCCACCTGTGCCTCTATGGCTTCCAGCCTGCCTGCGGCATCCATGCCTTCCTTTGTTTTGGCCTTTACAGACACCTCTGTTATAGGAATTTTGACGACGCTGGCTATGGCTGCTCTTATGCTGTCTATAAAATCCCTTAGCTTGGGTTTTTCCAAAATTATGGTGGCGTCTATGTTTACAATGGAAAAACCCGAGCTTTCAAGAATATCCAATGCTTTTTTTACAAAAAGGGCTGAAGCGGCATCCTTCCACTTAGGGTCGGATGGCGGAAAGTGCATTCCGATATCTCCTGCTGCAATGGAGCCCAGTATGGCATCTGTCAAGGCATGAAAAAGCACATCACCGTCGGAATGACCTAGTTCACCCAGCTCTGACGGAATGTTCAAGCCAGCTAGAACAAGAGGACGTCCGGGAACCAGGCGATGGCTGTCCCAGCCAAGGCCTATCCTGTAGCTCAAGGCAGGTCTTCCGGAAAGGTTATTTTGTTGTTGGAGCGTTCTCCGTCCACCATAACCACTGCCCCGCCAGCCATCGCCCATATTTCCGCATCATCAGTGGCATTGGCTGCGGAGCTACCGGCAGAAAGATAGGCAGCCAATAGCCCCCTGTACAGGAAACCCTGGGGAGTCTGTACTGCCCTCAAGTTTGCGCGGGCCAAGTGTTCGGAAATTATACCATCCTTTCCGACTTTTTTTATGGTATCCGGAGGAACAAACCCTGGTATGGCAGCACCGGAGCGTATGGTTTCCTGTAAAACCCTGTCCACAAGGGCGGGGCTGGCCCAAGGCCGGGCTGCGTCATGCACCAGAACATATTCGGGATCAAAAGACCTAAGAGCCAACAAACCCGCTTTTACGCTGTCAAAACGCTCTGCTCCGCCTTCAGCAAACATAAGCCGGGGGCCGGCCTTGGCCAATAACAAAGGCCCAATGGCATCCTTGGCATCGCTCAAAGCTTCTTTTCCTTCGGGCACAAGCACCACAATGGCAGCACAGCCCGGATTTTCTATAAAAAGCCTGATGGAATGGGATAGTACAGTTATGCCGTCAAGAAGCCTGTATTCTTTTTTTATTCCGCCAAAACGAAGACTTCTTCCGGCGGCCGGGATGACCACCGCAAAGCGCATCAACTTTCCAGCCTGCTACGTATCATTTCTGCCACTTCCGGCTTTTCTAAGCCCAAAGAAAAGGAAACCTCATCCTGCAGCAAATTAAGCGCACTGTCATACAGTTTTCTCTCCAATATGGGCAGTTCTTTTACTTTGGATCGATGATATAAAGACCTGACCACACTGGCTATATCCATGACAGAACCCTTTTTAAGCAAATCCAGGTTCATCTGATAGCGCAGCTTCCAGTCTGAAGGTATGGGAGCATAATCTTCAGAAATAAAATCCAGGGCTTTTTCCGCCTCTGACATTTGGACTATGGGGCGTATTCCCAACTCCCTGGCCTTGTCTACCGGAATCATTACGGTCATATCCGAGAACTCCAAGTAGATAATATAATAAAGGAAAGAGTTATCCTTAAACTGTTTTTCCTGAATTTCAATTATTCGGCCTACTCCCTGGCTGGGGTAAACAACGCGTTGGTCAACAACAAATTCCGTAATCTCAGCTGTACTCATACTAAAATCAATACTAATCCAAAAAATGATAAAAGTCAAAGCTAGCCGGCAAATGTCGGCAAATGCCTGTGCAGTTCCCCGAAACTTTGAGAACTACACTTTTTTGTTAAGGGAACCGGAATTGCCTTGGTATAATTCCCACATCAGAATGGCCCCCGCTGCAGCTACATTGAGCGAATCCACTCTGTTGCTCATTGGGAGAGAGACTATGAAATCGGCGGCTTTACACACTTCTGCCGGAAGGCCCCAGCCTTCGTTTCCCAATATAAGGCTGATATGCTTGCTTTGGCCCGAATGCCTCATCTGATTTTTCAAGCCAAGAGGAGTAATGGCTCCTTCTACCAGTGCAGCTGCTACACTCATATTGCCGGCACTTTTGACAATTCCTAAGTCATCAATTCCGGCCACTTGAATAAAAGGCAAAGACAGCACGCAGCCCATAGAAGCCCTTAATGCCTTGCGGCTGAATGGATCGGCACAACCAGGTCCAAAATAAAGCTTTCTGGCTCCGAGAGCAGCTGCACTGCGAATCAGGGCTCCCAGATTGTCCGGGTCAGTAACATTCCACAAAACCAGGGCATGGCCATCCGGCAAAGCTTCCGCTGCCAACGGCCTTTCTGCAAGCGCTATACTTCCGCGGTGAAACGCATAACCCATAAGTTCCGCCATTTTTGGCCTATCCATGGCTTTTACGCTAAAAGCCATGTCAGCTGGACGCCCGCCCTTTTCTGCCAAAGCACAGGAAAGCTCAAGCCAGGCATCTTCATCTGCAGGTACACATAAAAGCGAGCGCAATTTAATACCGCAGTCAATGGCTTTTTCTATTAAAATTCTGCCTTCCAGCACCATAAGGCCAAGGGCTGCGTAATTTTTGTCCCTCAAACCGGCAAAAAGCGGAATAGACTGTTCGTCATTTTTGTTTGTCATTGCTTCCCCGAAGCTTGTTGGACCTTAAAAATAGAATTGCAAAGCAATTACAGCGTAGCAACAGAATTAAATTTGCTCAATAATGCCAAAAGTATGGCTTAAGCCTATTGCATATTCTTTTATTGTTTATACATTAGTAATTTAGTACCAACAAGCTTCGGGGAAGCTAAAGCCGGATGCGGGAGGAACAATGATATATAAAGGTTTGGCCGACTGGCCAAAAAGTTTTGGAGACTATGCGGAATTGCGCTTTCAGGAAAACACTGCAAGCAGATTAAGCATGCTGAACGGAGACCTTATAGCCAATGTAAAAGGCGGGCAGTCTGGTTTTTCTGTGCGCACATTCAAGGATGGAGTATGGGGCTTTGCCTCTTCTCCAAGACCGGGTTCGCTGGAACTGGATAAAAGCGTAATAGAAGAAACCGGTAAAAAAGCTGCTGAAAATGCCAGATTCCTGGCTTCAAAAAAGCCGGCTGGCATTTTGCTAAAAAGCCGGCTGCCTTCCCGCCCGGGAATCAGCAATAAAAGCTTTGTCAGCCAAAAGCCCAGAAAAAGCCAAAGGGAGCTTATAGAGTTTTTAAGAAGCCTTGACTCGTATTGTCAAAAACACTACAAGGGGCTGTCTTCCAGAACCATCAGCTTGTCATGCCTTGACATGGAAAAAACCTTGGCTACCAGCGATGGGGCTGATGCTTACTCTTTTACGCCCAGAACCATTCTGATGGTTTCTTTTACAGTTGAGGAAAAAGGCGAGCCCATAGACCTGTACGAGGTTTACGGAGGCCTTGGCCAATTTGAGGATGTTTTTGCGGAGCCGGAGCATATTTTTTCCAAGCTGGACATACTGGCAGACAATCTGGCCAGAAAGTCCAAAGGCGTATATCCAAAAGCGGGGATACATGATGTTATTCTGGATTCAGATCTGGCAGGTATTCTGGCGCATGAAGCCATTGGCCATACTGTAGAGGCCGATCTGGTTATGGGCGGCTCGGTGGCAGCCCATGCCATGGACAGGGATGTTGCCAGTCCGCTAGTAAGCCTTGTGGATTTTGCCCATACAGCCATGGGAGAAAGCTGCCCTGTTCCCGTATGGACGGACGACGAAGGCGTGGAGGCCGCGGACGCTGTCATTATAGACAAAGGCATTATGAAGTCATGGCTGCACAACAAGGAATCTGCAGCGCACTTTGGCATGTTGCCTACAGGAAATGCCAGGGCTTACAGCTTTCAGGATGAGCCTCTTATAAGGATGCGCAATACAGCCATTCTTCCTGGCAGCTCAAAGCTGGAGGACATGATTGCCGGTATAGACAAGGGTTATTATTTTTTGCGCTCGTCCAACGGGCAAGCTGATTCAACAAGCGAGTTCATGTTTGGTATTGTACTTGGTTTTGAAATTAAAGGCGGCAAAATAGGAGACGCTTTAAGGGATACCACCATTTCCGGAGTGGCTTTTGACATGCTCAAAACCGTAAGCGCAGTGTCTGACGACATGAGCTGGTCAAATGGCGGTATGTGCGGCAAGAAGCAGTCCATTCCCGTTGGCATGGGCGGCCCCGCAATACGCTGCAAATTGAATGTTGGAGGAAGAAACTGATGAACGGTTTTGACGGAAACAGACTGGCTGCAACAGCAGTGGAAAAGCTCTTGGCTATAGGAGCAGACAAGGCTCAAGCATCTTTGTCAAGAACAGAAAAGAGCGAGCTCAATGTGGATGGCGGAAGGATGAGCCTTTACAGAACCACAGTAAACATATCCATAGCCATGACCGCTTTTACAGGGGGAAGAAAAGGCTCCGTATCTATCAACCGTTATGACAAGGCTTCCATCGACAGCGCCGCAGAGGAAGCATTTGCGCTTGCCAAAGCCGCTGAGCCGGACGCAGCCAACGATATTTCTCCAAAACAAGTCCATGGTTCCTGGACAAGGGGCCCGCAAAAGCCCGACAGCGATGCCATGTATGAAAGCCTTGCCGAATTCCTGGATTACAGCGCTTCAAAATATCCCAAAACCAAACTGGAACAATGCATACTGGATTTTGGCTGCGGAGAAAGCTATTACGCCAACTCCAACGACGTGCAGTTCAATGAGACAGCTGGTCTTTACAGCTTTTTTGCAATGTTTACAAGCAAGGACGGAGAAGCTTCTTCCAGCTTCAATTATTCCGGAGCTGCCCACCAAAGCCTGAAAAAAGCCCTTAAAGACTGGGGCACCATAGACGAGCTTATGCGCCAGTCAGCGGAACAGACTAGGGTAAGCTCTGTCGGGTCCAGCTTTGAAGGCGATCTTATACTGAGCCCCGATTGTCTGGGAGACTTTTCCAGCTTTCTTGATTCAGTCTACCTAAGCGATTATGCACTGATTAGCGGCAACTCACCATGGAAAGACAAACTAGGCAAGCAAGTACTGTCTCCGTTGTTCAGCATGCGTTCCGAACCGCAAAGCGGACGCATTGAAGCCGGGTATGCATATACAGGGGACGGTTTTCTGGCCAAGGATTGCAGCCTTATAGACCAGGGCAGGCTGGAATACTTCAACCTTGGGCTGTATGCCTCCAACAAAACCGGAAAAGAGCGTTGCCCTTCGGGTGGAGGAGCCAGGATTATTGAGCCCGGAAATATTCCCCTGGCCGACATGATAGCCGAGGTAAAAAAAGGCGTCCTCATGTCGCGCTTTTCCGGTGGCAACCCATCGGACAACGGCGACTTTTCCGGTGTTGCAAAGAATTCATACCTAATAGAGAACGGAAAAATCATAAGACCCATAGGAGAAACCATGGTGGCTGGCAATCTTGCGGCATTCTTTTCCGGCCTTAGGGCTGTATCCAAAGAAAGCATAGACTATGGTTCAGCCATATTGCCATGGGTTCTGGGTGGAGGCATTCATATTTCCGGCTAACAAACTAGTGGAAACATGTGCACTTTCTATTGATACATTGGCAGCAAAGCTGCTATATTATTCCAAAGTTTAGCTAGTTCCTGGAACCTTTGAGACAATTGTTTTTTGTACTGCATATAGTATGAGTGGAATGGCTATATACTCTATATGGTACCGTTTTTGGCAAAACAGGCTTTTTCTCAAAGGTTCCAGGAACTAAACAGCATTTACGGGGAATTAGCTCAGATGGTAGAGCGATTGGTTCGCAATCAATAGGTCAGGGGTTCGATTCCCCTATTCTCCAAATTGTTAATTTGCTCTATACTGGTTTTTTGATAAAATAGCGTCTTTGCAGCTCTTTGGCTTTGGAAATTCCAATCCTGGAACTGGTCATTATTTCTTCACCCTCTTTAAGAAAACCTTCCACAAGCCTAAGCGGCCCCTCTCGCAAATTGTGGCCGGACAGGCGCATATCTATGGCCAGGGCTTGGCACACTTTGCCCGGGCCGTTAGAAAGATTTGGGCCGCTTAAGCCCCGGAGTTTTTCCATAGTTTTTATGCCTTTTAAAGGCTCCCCAGCCCTGATCAAAATTCCGGAGCCAAAACCTTTGGGGCCTGCTGCCACATTGCAGCAATAATGCACACCATAGCTCAAATAGACATACAAATGGCCGGAAGGGCCGAACATTACGGCGTTCCTGGCAGAAGGCCCCCTAAAAGAATGGCTGGCAGGGTCGTTTTGGTCGTAAGCTTCTATTTCTGTTATGCGCAGCTCCAGTTCCTCGTCGTCCAAAACCCTTATCAAACGGCAGCCAAGCAGCCTTGGGGCTGCTTCATCAACGGACCTGTCCAGCAAAGTCCAGATGGATTCAGGCAAGCCAATTTTCTCCATTCCTTAAAAAAAAGGAGCTGCCGAGCAGCTCCTTGTCATAAACCGTCAATCCAGCTTCATTATTTCCGGCTTGCCCTTAATTATAAGCGTTGCTTCCGTGGCAGCCTGCACCTGTTCAACAGTATATTCAGGGTTAATTTCTTTTAACACAAGGCCTTCAGGTGTAACCTCTATCACTCCCATTTCGGTAACTATAAGGTCAACCGCATTTATGGCAGTAAGCGGCAAATTGCATTTTTTAAGTATTTTTAAGGAGCCTTTTGCGGTATGCTCCATGGCTACTATTACCTTTTTGGCCCCGGTCAAAAGATCCATGGCTCCGCCCATCCCGGGTACCATTTTGCCTGGTATCATGTAATTGGCTATATTGCCTTTTTCATCCACCTGAAGGGCGCCAAGCACGGTGTAATCCACATGGCCGCCCCTTATAATGCCAAATGAGGTGGCGCTGTCAAAAAATGCAGCACCCGGCTTTACTGTTACTGGGATGCCGCCGGCATTTGTGATGGCCGGATCCAGCTGCTCGGGTGCCGGGGCAGGGCCAAGCCCGATAAAACCGTTCTCCGACTGAAAAATAACATTGATATTCTCTGGTACATAGTTGGCCACCATGGTTGGCAGGCCGATGCCCAAATTTACAAGGTTCCCGTCCTTAAACTCTCTGGCAACACGTTTGGCTATAAAACTTTTTACGTCCATATTATTTTCCTCCATTTACGAGGTATTCCACAAAAATACCGGGGGTATGCACAATATCAGGATCTATATCCCCAATCTCCACCAATTCTTCCACTTCCGCTATGGTGATTTTGGCTGCGCTGGAGGTTATATTGTTAAAGTTTCTTGTGGCTCCGTGGTAGAACAGGTTTCCAAACTTGTCGGCTTTTGTGGCTGCAATAATAGCCACATCCGCAAACAGGGGTTTTTCTAAGAGGTAATCCTTGCCGTCCACATTTATTATTTGTTTGCCTTTGGCATACTCCGTTCCGAGTCCGGTAGGAGTAAGCACTCCGCCAAGCCCGTAACCCGCGGATCTTATCTGCTCAATAAGCGTGCCCTGGGGAACAAGTTCCACTTCTGTTTCGCCTTCCATCATCTGACGGCCCGTTTCCTTGTTGGTACCTATATGTGAAGCAATAATTTTCCTGAACTGCTTGTTTACAACCAGCTTGCCTACACCTACTTCGGGAGTGCCGGTATCATTGCAGATAAGGATCAGGTTTTTTGTGCCACGTTTTACGAGTGCGTCTATAAGCCTGTGCGGGCTGCCCACTCCCAAAAATCCGCCAACAAAAATGGTATCTCCATCCTTGATAAGGTCTATTGCCTGTTCAATATTGATGAGCTTGTTCAATTCTTACTCCCTTTCAACCAGCATGGATATGCCCTGCCCGCCGCCAATGCATAGTGTGGCAAGGCCTTTTTTTGCATCGCGCTTCTTCATTTCGTGCAACAGCGTAACCAGAATTCTTGCACCGCTGGCTCCAATAGGATGTCCGAGGGCAATTGCACCGCCGTTTACATTTACCTTTTTGGGGTCCAGGCCAAGAGTATTAAGCACAGAAAGCGACTGGGCTGCAAAAGCCTCATTGGCTTCTATAAGATCCAGGTCTTTTACCTGCCAACCGGCCTTTTTTAATACCAGCTGGCTGGCTGGAATGGGGCCCGTGCCCATTATGGACGGCTCCACTCCGGCACTTGCCCAGGCCTTTATGGTGGCCAATGGCTTCATGCCAAGAGCCTTCGCCTTTTCTTCGCTCATAAGCACCAGTATGGCACTGCCGTCATTTATGCCCGAAGAACTGCCTGCGGTAACGCGGCCGTCCTTTTGGAAAGCCGGCCTGAGTTTCTGGAAGTCCTCCAGCTTTGCTCCCATACGGGGGAATTCGTCTGTATCCACCAGCTTGGGCTCGCCCTTGCGCTGCGGAATGACTACAGGGATGATTTCTTCCTTGAAACGGCCGGTTTTTATGGCTTCTTCTGCCCGGTTCTGGCTTACAAGGGAAAAGGCATCCATGTCCTCGCGGCTGATGCCATACTGGTCTGCTATATTTTCTGCTGTAATTCCCATGTGCAAATTGCTGAAAACATCGGTAAGGCCGTCGTATACCATGCTGTCAACCAGGTTCGCATCGCCCATGCGCTTGCCCCAGCGTGTATCACGGTCCAGATAGGGAGCCTGGCTCATGTTCTCCGTGCCGCCGGCCACTATTACATCTGCATCCCCAAGCATTATGGACTGGGCCGCTAGCTGAACTGCCTTCAGGCCTGAACCGCATACCTTGTTGACCACAAAAGAAGGCCGCTCTATGGGTATGCCAGCACCTACAGATACCTGCCTGGCAACATTCTGGCCAAGGCCTGCCTGCAAAACATTGCCCAGGATTACTTCATCCACTTCTTTTGGATCCAGATTGATTTTTTTAAGCGTCTCTACCAACAAGGATTTTGCAAGCTCTACTGCACTTACCGAGGCTAAAGCAGCTCCAAAAGACCCTATCGGAGTACGCTGGGCGGCTACAATAACAACTTTTCGCATAAAACCCTCCTTTATCGTTCCAATCGTTCCAATAATCCAATAATAATATAAGCTTGTGCGTTCCAAATTGTCCAATACAGTTTATTTATCAACATATAAATATGATTGATATCTGCTGAAATTGCATGTAAAATTATGAATAGAACATCGGAAAATCCCAATTTTTATATGTATTGGCATGCTGCTGCATTCCAGTTTTGTACCGGGAGGCTTTGGCAAACATGGACATAGTTCAGCTTAAATACTTTATAGAGATAGTAAAAAGCGGCTTTAACCTGTCTTCTGCCAGCGAAAAGCTTAACATTTCACAGCCTGCTCTTTCCATGCTAATCAAGAAGTTCGAGCGCGAAGAAAATGCCGAAGTGTTCATT
>JAKPMS010000016.1 GCA_029548805.1 Spirochaetota bacterium
GAAAGCTACCAAAAAGAAAAAGGCATAGAACGCATGCCCTGGAAATTGTTTTTGGAAAAATTATGGGCTGGCGAAATAATTGCATAATACAGCCCAAAATGCCCGGGCTTTCTTCCCCTTTCTTTATTATTGGCGGAAGAACCAATCGGCGGCCTTCTGCGAACATCCGCGTTCCGGGTCTTTATGAATTAGCACGCTGATAAAGCTGATTTGGGCGGATTAACGCGGATCAAGAAGTATAAAATTTATGGGCTCTATCCGCGACCATCCGCATCATCTGTGTCATCCGCGTTCCAGTCCTAAATAGCCCTCATTCCGGGTATTAAAACGCGTTCTAGCCTTAAAAACATAACGCTGATAAACTGGATTCTGTTAAAAAGAGTTGTAAACCCAAGCTTTGGGGCACTAGACTTGATTTGCGGCAAGGATGGCATCTTTTTTTGACAAATGGCAAAGCGCCCGGATAGAAAAAAAGCCAAGGAGAATAAAAAAAATGAACAAACAAGAGCTTGCCTCAAAAATTTGGGAGTCTGCCAACAAGATGCGCTCCAAGATCGAGGCTAACGAGTACAAGGATTATATTCTCGGGTTTATCTTCTACAAGTTCCTGTCAGATAAGGAATACGCGTATTTGCGGGCCACGGACTGGGAGGATGCGGATATAAAAAAATACCTCCATGAGAATGACCGCGAAAGCGTAGAAAGCATAAAAAAAAATATAGGCTACTTTATTTCCTACGAGAACCTGTTTTCTACTTGGCTTGCGATGGGGAGCGATTTTAATGTAGGCAATGTCCGCGATGCGCTGTCGGCGTTTAATCGCTTGATCAACGACAGCCACAAAAAGGTTTTTGAAAAGATTTTTGACACCCTGCAAACCGGCCTTTCCAAGCTGGGCGACAGCTCCGGCGCTCAAACAAAGGCCATAAGCGACCTTATTCACCTGATAAAAGACATTCCCATGGATGGCCGGCAGGATTACGACGTGCTGGGCTTTATTTATGAATACCTTATTTCCAACTTTGCCGCCAACGCGGGTAAAAAAGCCGGCGAGTTTTACACGCCGCACGAGGTCTCACTTTTAATGTCGGAGATTGTGGCAAACCATCTGCATCAGCAAGAAACCATAGAAATTTACGACCCCACCAGCGGCTCCGGCTCTTTGCTTATAAACATTGGCAAAAGCATTGCAAAATATACTGGCCAAGGGGACAGAATAAAATACTATGCGCAGGAGCTAAAAGAGAACACCTTTAACCTGACCCGCATGAACCTTGTTATGCGCGGTATTTTGCCGGACAACATTCTGGTGCGCTGCGGCGACACGCTGGAAGATGACTGGCCGTACTTCGATGACGCTGACCCCGCAGGAACTTACCGGCCCCTGTATGTAGACGCGGTGGTATCCAATCCGCCTTATTCCCAAAACTGGAGCCCCGCGGATAAGGAGAGTGACCCCCGCTATAAGGCTTACGGCTTGGCCCCCAAGGGCAAGGCGGATTATGCCTTTTTGCTGCATGACCTGTACCACTTAAAGCCCACAGGCATTATGACCATAGTTTTGCCCCATGGAGTACTGTTCCGGGGAGGCGAAGAAGGCGCAATCCGCAAAAACCTTATAGAGCAAAACAAGATTGACGCCATTATAGGTTTGCCCGCCAATATATTTTTTGGCACCGGCATTCCTACCATTATTATGGTGCTTAAACAAAAGCGCAGCAGCACAGATGTGCTAATTATTGATGCATCCAAAGGCTACGAGAAAGTAGGCAAGACCAACCGGCTCCGCGCCTGCGACAGCAAAAAAATTGTGGATGTTATTTCTGCAAGACCCCAAAGCGTGGAGCGCTTTGCCAGGCGGGTGGGGCGGGACGAGATCCGCAATAACGACTATAACCTGAACATTCCCCGCTATGTGGATTCTTCTGAAAAGCCGGAGAGCTGGGATATTTACGCATCCATGTTTGGCGGCATTCCCGCATCGGAGCTGGCCGAGCTTGCCCCTTATTGGGAGGCCTTTCCGGGCCTTCAGAAGGCTGTTTTTAAAGGGGGTAGCGGCAAATACCTTAGCGTCAAGTGCGCAGACATAGCTAAAACCGTTGCCGAGCACGAAAGCGTTCTCTCTTTTGCGGCGGAGTTTAAAAAAGCCTTTAAGGGCTTTGACGGCTATCTTAAAAAAAGCCTTGTAGACAACATGGAAGGCGTTATAATTTCTAAACAAGAAAATGTCTTAAGCGATTACATTTTTAAGAAGCTAGCAGGTATTCCCCTTATCGACCCTTATGAAGCCTAT
The DNA here is from genome assembly GCA_029548805.1 of Spirochaetota bacterium. GTDB lineage: Bacteria > Spirochaetota > Spirochaetia > Treponematales > UBA12059 > SZUA-370. The sequence goes on from JAKPMS010000016.1 coordinate 2,294, forward strand.
CAGTTGCTGGCCTCAGAATGGATTAAAGCGGCTATCGATCTGGAAATTATTCAGTCTGAGGGTTTTGAAGCCACAACTAAGGTTGAGCCCAATATGGTGCTAAAAAAGAAAGACAACAAGGAGCAGGAGCTGCAGGATGGATGGGCGGGCCGCATTCTGCCCTTTGCGTTAGTGCAAGAAGAGCTGCTGGACAAGGATTTGCACAAGCTCCGCAGCATGCAGGACAGGCTTGCAGAAATTGCTGTACAAAAAGAAGATCTGTTTGACGAGATGTCGGAAGAAGCCAAAGAAGAGGCTTTTGTAAATGAAGACAAAACTGCCTTTGTGGATGCGGAGATAAAAAAGGCGCTTAAGGACAAGGCTGCCGACGCTGAGGTACTGGCCATTCTGAAACGCTGCGATGCGCTTTCTTTAGAAGAAAAGGATTTAAACAAGCAGCTTAAGAAGGAAGAAACGGACCTGCACTTAAAAACCAAGCTTACAATAGAAGGCTTAAGCCGCGAACAGGTGCTTGCCCTTTTGCATAAAAAATGGATTAGCCCTTTGGTGGATGGCATACATGGTTTGCCCAATAGCTTGTTAAGCGCTTTTACAGCCAAGCTCAGCGCCCTTGCTGCCAAGTACCAGAGCACCTTTTCTCATGTAGAAGAGGAAATACGGGAAACAGAAATTAGCCTTTGCGCCATGCTGGGCGATCTTGGCGGCAACGATTTTGACATGCAGGGCATTGCGGAGTTTAAAAAGCTTTTGGGGGGTGAGTAAATGGCCCAAAAACCAAAGAGACCGGATATTAGATTTAAGGGTTTTAGCGATGATTGGGAACAGTGTAAGTTGGGGGAATGTTTTGATGAACGCTTAGAACGCTCGGCAGAAGGCGAGTTGATTTCTGTCACTATCAACGAAGGAATTAAAAAGTTTTCTGACCTTGGCAGACACGATAATTCCAGTGAGGATAAGTCGAATTACAAAAGAGTTGAAGCTGGAGATATAGCGTATAACTCCATGAGAATGTGGCAAGGTGCAAGTGGCTACTCCCAATATAGTGGCATTTTAAGCCCTGCATATACTGTTGCCATACCAAAAGAAGATATCGATTCACTATTCTTTTCGTATGTATTTAAGAAGCCACAAATGATACACACTTTTCAGATTCGTTCCCAAGGCATCACATCAGATACATGGAATTTGAAGTTTCCTGCATTCAGTGAAATAGAAACTATGCTTCCCAAAATTGAAGAACAAGCTCAAATCGGCAGCTTCTTTTCCACCCTCGACAATCTCATCACCCTTCATCAGCGTAAGTATGAGAAACTTCAAAACATAAAAAAATCTTGTTTGGAAAAAATGTTCCCAAAAGCCGGAAGCAATGTACCCGAACTTCGGTTTAATGGATTTAGCGATGCTTGGGAGCAGTGTAAGTTGGGGGAGATTTTAGATGTGCATAGCGGTAGAGATTATAAACACCTGCAAGAAGGGCCAATTCCCGTTTATGGCACAGGTGGATATATGCTCAGTGTAAGCGAAGCACTTTCATATTCTGAAAATGCTATTGGGATTGGACGTAAAGGAACGATTGATAAACCATATATTTTAAAAGCACCATTTTGGACAGTAGATACTCTATTTTATGCCATTCCACAAGAAAAATATGATCTATATTTTCTGTTCGATATTTTTCAGAATATTGATTGGAAGAAAAAAGATGAGTCGACAGGAGTCCCGAGTTTATCAAAAACTGCGATAAATGATATTGAAGTTCTTGTTACAGATCTAGAAGAACAGAAACAAATCGGCACATTTTTCCGCAACCTCGACCAGCTCATCACCCTTCATCAGCGTAAGTATGAGAAGCTTCAGAACATAAAAAAATCTTGCCTGGAAAAAATGTTTGTGTAAGGCAGAAGGGAAGGTAGTATGGCATTCACAAAACCAATTTACAAAATATGCAAAAGGCAAAATCTGACAAAGTTCCGGCTAACTACAAGCTTCGATCTGAAAATAGGCCAGTTTAGCAAGATCCCGTTTGGAGGGGCTATAAATGACTAAGAAGAAAACGCCTAACGAACTGCGGATTCGCAACAGCACTGCGGAATTTCTGACCTTCGTTTATTCAGTTACCGAGGAATTCTCGGTAACTGCAAAAATTGCCAAGGACTACGCTGAAAGCGAGTTTGAAAAGTACCGCACTATCCAGGACAGGCTGTTTCAAAGCGACTTTGACCGATTCGTGGAGTTGGAACGGCAAGCTGACATAAAAGACCAAGAGTAAAAGGGAGTGCGCATGGCATTTATAAAAGAAAGCGATTTTGAAAATGCTCTAATTAGCATGCTTACCAAGTCCTACGGCTGGGAAGCTGAGGTATTAAAGCACAAAAGCGAAAAAGAGCTCCTAAAAAACTGGGCCAACATACTATTTGAAAACAACCGCAGCATTGACCGCCTAAACGACTACCCTTTGACTGATGGCGAAATGCAGCAGATTATAGAGCAGATTGTAACGCTAAAGACCCCGCTAAAGCTTAACGGCTTTATTAACGGGCGTACTGTGTCCATTACACGGGACAACCCGGATGACGCGGCGCATTTTGGCAAAGAGGTAAGCTTAAAAATTTATGACCGGCAGGAGATTGCCGCAGGCCAAAGCCGCTATCAGATTGCCCGGCAGCCAAGATTTGCCGCCCAAAGCTCCATGCTCCCGGAACGCCGCGGCGACTTTATACTGCTTATTAATGGCATGCCGGTAATACATGTGGAGCTTAAAAAAACCGGCATTCCCGTTTCTCAAGCTTATAGCCAGATAGAAAAATATGCGCACGAGGGGGTCTTTTCCGGCCTTTTTGCTTTGGTGCAGGTCTTTGTGGCCATGAACCCGGAAGAAGCCCTTTACTTTGCCAACCCCGGCCCGGAAGGGCGTTTTAATTCCGATTTTTACTTCCACTGGGCAGACTTTAATAACGAACCCATAAACGACTGGAAAAGGCTTGCATCCACACTGCTGTCCATTCCCATGGCGCACCAGCTTATAGGATTTTATACCGTTGCCGACGATTCTGACGGCTCTTTAAAGGTGATGCGCTCCTATCAGTATTATGCGGCCAATAAAATATCCGACACAGTTGCCAAAAACAAATGGGAAATAGGCAGCCAGCTTGGCGGTTATGTATGGCATACCACCGGCAGCGGAAAAACGCTAACCTCTTTTAAATCTGCCCAGCTTATTGCCAATTCCAAAGATGCGGACAAGGTGGTATTTTTAATTGACAGAATAGAACTTGGAACTCAGAGCGCCCGTGAATACCGGGGCTTTGCGGAGGAAACCGACTCCATACAGGAAACAGAAGACAGCGCTGTTCTGCTTGCCAAGTTAAAAAGCTCAAGCCCTGCAGATACCCTTATTGTTAGCTCGATTCAGAAGATGAGCAATATAAATGACGATGCCGATGGCTGGCTTAAAAAAGAGGACATAAATACCATAAGCGCCAAGCGGGAGGTGTTTATTGTGGACGAGTGTCACCGCTCCACCTTTGGCAACATGATGCAGACAGTTAAGCAGACCTTTCCTAAAGCCCTATTCTTTGGTTTTTCCGGTACACCCATTCAGATTGAAAACAAAAAAAAGGGCAACACCACAGCCGATGTTTTTGGCAACGAGCTGCACCGCTACAGCATAGCCGACGGCATACGCGACAAAAACGTTCTTGGCTTTGACCCGGACAAGGTGCTTACCTTTACAGAAAAGGATATGCGAAAGGCCGTAGCCCTGGATAAGGCTAACGCGGACAGTGTAGAAGCTGTTTTTGCGGACGATAGAAAAAAAGAAATCTATTACAAGTATATGAATGATGTTCCCATGGCAGGCTATGACGACGCAGACGGAAGCTATGTTCAGGGTATAGAAGATATACTTTTGGCAAAAAAGCAATACGAGACGGAAGAGCACCAACAGATGGTGGTAAATGACATCTGTGATAACTGGATAACCATTAGTCACAACTACAAATTCCACGGCCTTTTTGCTACTTCCAGTATTCCGGAGGCTATCCGCTATTACAGGCTCTTTAAAAAAACCGCTCCCCAATTAAAGGTAAGCGCCCTGTTTGACCCAAGTATAGACAACAACGGAACCGGCATAGAAAGAGAAGATGCGCTAGTGGAAATTATTACAGATTATAACAGCCGCTACGGCCAGACTTTTACAATTCCTACTTACGGAAAGATGAAGAAGGATATCCAATACCGCCTGGCGCATAAAAGGCCTTATGAACGCATTGAGCACTCCCGTGATGAGCATATTGATCTGCTGATTGTTGTTGACCAGATGCTGACCGGCTATGATTCCAAATGGCTTAATGTTTTGTACCTAGATAAATTGATGCAGTATGAAGCCATTATACAGGCTTTTTCTCGTACCAACAGGCTTTTTGGGCAGGATAAACCCTTTGGCTCCATCAAGTATTATCGCGCCCCGTTTACTATGGATAAAAAAATTGCCGAGGCAGTTAAGCTTTACTCCGGCGACAAGCCGCTGGGAATGTTTGCAATTAAGCTGGATAAAAACCTGGAAAACATGAATGCCGTATATACGCAAATTAAGAATGTATTTGTTCAGGCAGGCATCCCCGATTTTGAAAAGCTTCCGGATGATATTTCCGAGCGGAAGAAGTTTGCCAAGCTCTTTAAGGAATTTAACGAGTATCTGGAAGCTGCCAAGGTGCAGGGTTTTGTCTGGAGCAATCAATCTTATTCCTTTACTGACGAAAAAACAAAAAATAGCTGTACGATAGAGCTTCTGCCTGAGGAAAATAGTTATTTAATTTTAACACTGCGTTATAAAGAGCTGGTCTCGGAAACGGCCGGCAGCAAAAGTGAAGATGCCCCCTATGATCTTGTAGGCTACCTTAGCACAATTAGCACGGACGAGATTGACGCGGATTATATGAACTCCCGCTTTGAAAAATATAAAAAGACCCTTTTTGGCAGCAAGCCGGAAGAAATTCAAAACGCCAAAGCGGAGCTTCATAAGACCTTTGCGTTCCTGTCCCAGGAAGAACAGAAGTACGCCAATCTGTTTCTGCACGACATAGAAAGCGGCGATATTCGCCCGGAAGAAGGCAAAACGCTGCGGGACTATATAAGCGAATATACAGAAAAAGCCAAGAGCGACCAGATTTATCGCGTAGCATCTGCGCTTGGGCTGGACGAGAGTATGCTAAGAGACATGATGGCACTAAATGTGAATGACTCCAACATAAACGAGTACGGAAGGCTGGACAAGCTTAAAGCCACGGTTGTTAGAGAAAAAGCTGCACAATACTTTACCTCGCTGAAAAATGAACAAATCCCGCCGCACAGAGTAAGCATGAAAGTGGATGCTCTTTTGCGCAAATTCATTATTTCCGGCGGTGATGAGATACCCTTGCCCTAAGGCTAGTTCCCCAAAGCTTGATGTAAAATGCAATTTTACAAAAACGCTACAAGGTATTGTATAACTTTGCAAAGCATCATACTACATATAGTAGCAATAGCTAAAAACACCAAGATTTGGGGAACTACAAAATGGCCACATTAGCCAATTGACTAAATCGATAAATATTTATACAATAAAGCAGGAGAAAATGGATGGATAGTTCAGGGCAAAATCATACTGTTGTTACCATTTGCATGGGAAGCTCATGTTTTTCTCGCGGAAACAACCTAAATGCGGAAATAATCGAGCACTTTTTGCAAGAAAACAATTTGGGCGCCAAGGTTGAGCTGCAAGGATGCCTGTGCAACGGGCAATGCAAAACGGGCCCCAATTTGCGGATAAATGACGAGCTTATTCAGGGAGTGGAACCAAGCATGATTGTGGATCTTTTAAAGCACAAGCTTTGCGGAGGCCAAAATTGAATTATCTGAACCCCATTTATACAGAAAAAACCCAATGCCAGGATTGCTACAAGTGCATCCGGGAGTGCCCTGTCAAGGCAATACAGGTAGAAAACGGGCATGCCACCATTATTCCGGAGCTATGTGTGCTTTGCGGTCATTGCGTTACCATTTGCCCTGCGGGCGCCAAAAAAGTCCGCGATGACCTGTCCAGGGCAAAGCAGTTGTTAAAGCTCAAAAGCAAGGTTATTCTTTCTATTGCTCCTTCTTTTGCTTCGGAATTTCCCGGAATTTCCAGCGAAGTTTTGGTGTCTGCGGCAAAGCAATTGGGTTTTTTTGGTGTTTCAGAGACAGCGATAGGTGCAGATCTCGTTTCCGCCCAGCTTGCGGAAGATTTTACAGGCTCTAAGCTTCAAAAACTGTATATTTCTTCTGCCTGTCCTTCTGCTGTTGAATATATAAAACATTATTTGAGCGAATATACTCCGTATATTACAGATCGCGCCTCACCGTTATTGGCCCACACAAGGCTGTTAAAAAATCTGTATGGAAAAGACCTGGGCATTGTTTTTGTCGGCCCCTGTATTGCAAAAAAAAGGGAGGCTGATATATGGTCGCTGCCAGACTGCGCTATCGGCTTTGCAGACTTTAAACGATGGCTTGAATCGGCTGGAATTAAGCTGGAAGCGGTCCGTAATGCCATGGGCAGCAGTAAAAAAGACAAGAAAACCGAACCTTTTATACCGTACAGGGCAGGAAAAGGGTCTTTGTACCCTGTAGACGGCGGAATGATAGCCTCTGTCAAAAAGTACGCAAAACTTGACAAGTTCGACACTATAGCGGTCGCTGGCATCAGCGAAATAGACAAGGCCTTGCGTGGCCTGGACCTGGATGCTTTGGAAACCCCGCTTTTTATGGAGCTTCTTGCCTGCCCTGGCGGCTGCATAAACGGTCCCCTGACAAGTGCTGGAGAAGCAAAGGCCCTGAAGCGCATACGGCTTCTGGATTATGCCCGAAGCACCAAGGATACCCTGGACGAAAAACGGCCAAACATGGAAGGAACCATACCGGTTTCTCCGGCAAAGCAAAAAATGCATAGCGAAGAAGAAATAACATTGGCCCTGCGGCAGGTCGGCAAAACCGAGCCAAAGGACGAACTGAATTGCGGCAGCTGCGGATACGATACATGCAGGGCTTTTTGTGCGGCCATGCTTGACCATCGCGCAGAAAAAACAATGTGCGTTTCATATATGCGTACTTTGGCGCAACGCAAGGCAAACGGGCTTATGCAAACAATTCCGTCAGGAGTTGTTATCTGCGATTCTAGCCTTAAAATAATCGAATGCAATGAAAACTTTGCGCGCATGATGGGCAGCGATATTTTAAGCATGTACGAGGCAAAGCCCGGAATGGAAGGGGCGGCTATAGAAAAAATAAGCAGCATCTCTGCAATCTTTCAGGACGTTTTGGCGCCTAATGGGCCGGATATTGTTGAGCATGAACATCGCGAAAAAAGAAAAGTGTTTCAAGTTTCCGTGTTTACCATAGAAAAAGGCGAAATTGCCTGCGGTGTTTTGCAGGATGTTACAGCACCCCAAATACGAAGGGACAGGGTTGTAAAGCAGGCTAAGAAGGTTATAGAAAAGAACCTGGCCGTAGTCCAGAAGATAGCTTTCCTGCTGGGCGAAAATGCAGCAGAAACCGAGGTCACGCTCAATTCAATTATAGAATCTTTTTCCGCAGACGAGGGAGATGCGGAATGAGTGACACGTCAAGTACAGCTGCGTTTATAGAAGTGGGCCATTATCAGCTTTACAAGGCGGGGCAGGGCGCGGGAGGAGATACCTTCCTTTCCAGGAAAAATGAAAACGACGGGCGCGTCATTACCGTTTTGTCGGACGGGCTCGGCTCCGGCATAAAAGCGGGGGTGCTTTCGGCCTTGACCGCAACAATGGCATTAAACTTTATTTCTTCTGACATTCCCATTCAAAGAGCGGCGGAAATTATCATGGAAACGCTTCCTGTATGCAAACAGCGCGGGATAAGTTATGCAACCTTTACGCTTGTGGACATAAAACCCAACTCGATTGTAAAAATAATGGAGTATGACAATCCTGCTTTTGTATTGGTCAGGCAGGAAACCCTTGTAGAGCCCATAAAAAACTTCACGGTAATAGAACGGAAAAACAAGAAAACCGCTCCGGCAAAAAAAGCTTTGGTCTATTATTCGGATTACAAAGCAAGGCCGGGGGACAGGCTTGTGTTTTTCTCTGACGGTGTAACACAGGCGGGTATGGGCACAAAGCAGTTTCCTTTGGGCTGGGGAGCATCGCGCACCCAGGAATTTGTTCTTGACCTGATAAAAGAAAACAGGGACATAAGCGCCCGCGACCTTGCTAAAAAAATAGTTATAAAGGCCCAGCAATTTGATTGCTACCTTGCCAAAGACGATATAACCTGCGGCGTCATTTATTTCAGAAAACCGCGGGACCTTTTGATTATGACCGGCCCTCCGGTAAACCCGGAAAAGGATCCCGAAATGGTGCGTGTATTTGTGGGCTTCAACGGAAAAAAGATTGTATCCGGTGGAACCACGACCAACATCATTTCGCGGGGCACGGGCAAAAAAGTTAAAATTTTGTTCAAGAATCTGGATCCCAAAATTCCCCCCATGTCCGAAATGGAGGGAGCGGATTTGGTAACAGAAGGAATAATTACCCTTGGCCGTGTGGCGGAAATTCTGGAACAGGGCTCCCGCATAGCTGCTGGTTCTTTTGCAGAAAAAGACAGGGAAAACGGCGCGGGTAAAATTGTGGAACTTCTGCTGGACAGCGACCGCATCAACTTTATTGTCGGGACCCGCATAAACGATTCACACCAGGATCCCAATATGCCTGTAGAGCTGGAAATAAGGCGAAACATTGTAAAACGCATCGAATCGCTCCTTGTGGAGCATTATCTTAAAGAAGTACATATCCGCTATATTTGACATGCGGACATAGGAGACAAAATGTCCAAAAAAATCAGGGTGCTTGTCTGTACGGGAACTGCGTGCTTTGTTATGGGAGCTTCAGACATTTTACTGCTGGAAGAAAATCTTCCGGAGGAATTAAAAAACCGTGTTGAGCTGGAAGGCGCAAGCTGCCTGGGCCATTGCAAAAACAGCAGCCATGGAAAAGCCCCCTTTGTAATGATAGACGATGAACTTGTTTCCAACGCAAGCGTTCTTTCTGTTGTTGCCAGGATCAGGGAGCTAGCTGATGCTTAACCTTAATAACGGTGCTTCCAAAATCAAGCGCGAAATTCTTGTCCGAATAGCAGAACTCCAGCTTGCAGGAAAGCTGGAAGAAGAGCTGCACTTTATTCCCCGCAATATGGCTCCCAGGAATTCTGAGTCCTTCCGCTGCTGCATTTATCACGATCGCGAAGTTTTGAGGCTTAGGGTTATAGCCCGCTTGGGCCACAGCGTAGAAGATTATGATGATGAAAAAAGGCTGTCGGAATATGCACATGAAGCCCTGATGCGCGAAAGACCTACCGAGCCCATGCTGACCGTTCTTGATGACGCTTGCAATGCCTGTGTCCGTGCCCACTATATGGTTACCAATGCCTGCCAAGCCTGTGTTGCGCGCCCATGCATAATGAATTGCCCCAAAAGCTGTATCGATATAAAAAATGGACGGGCATTTATAGATCCGGAAGCCTGCGTCAACTGCGGTATTTGCATGCAAAACTGTCCTTACCACGCAATTATACGCATCCCCGTCCCCTGCGAAGAAGCCTGTCCTGTAGGCGCCATCAGCAAAGACGAAAACGGAAAAGAACGCATAGATTACTCTAAATGCACCTTTTGCGGAGCCTGCATGCGCGAATGTCCTTTTGGTGCAATGATGGACAAGGGCCAGATAGTAGATGTAATCCGTAAACTAATGGAAGGCAAAAAGCTTGTGGCCTTGTATGCACCCGCCATTGCAGCCCAATTCAGGGCAGTTCCGGGCCAGCTGGAAGCAGCATTGAAACAGGCAGGATTTTACAAAGCTTTTGAAGTAGCCCATGGAGCGGATATTACCGCTGACAAGGAAGCTGCTGAATTTGAAGAGCGCATGGATGGGGGAGACGTGCTTATGACCAGCTCCTGTTGTCCCGCCTATGTAAGATCGGTAAAAATCCACGCTCCGGACCTTATCCCCTTTGTTTCTGAAACAAGGTCTCCGATGCACTACACGGCAGTTTTAGCCAAAGAAGAAAACCCCGATTATGTTACCGTCTTTATTGGCCCCTGCCTGGCCAAACGAAAAGAAGGGCTTGATGATCCCTATGTTGACTATGTTCTTTCTGCCGAAGAAATCGGGGCAATTTTTATGGCAAAACAAATAGATATAGGCAGCTGCGAAGCGCTGGAATGCAGCGAACAGCCTACTGCCACGGGACGCAATTTTGCCCAATCTGGCGGGGTCGCAGAGGCTGTGCGCATACGCCTTAAAAACCCCGAAGGTCTGCGCCCGGCAATAATTAACGGCCTGGATCTGGCCGGAATGAAACAGCTAAAAGCCTATGGAAAAGCGGCAGCCGAAGGAAAACCCTGTGATGCAAACCTTGTAGAAGTTATGGCTTGTCCAGGCGGTTGTATTGCGGGGCCTTCTGTTATTACAAACCCTAAAGTTGCCGCAGTCCAGCTTAAGAAATATGTAAGCGGAGGCAAATGACTTTTGCCTTTATTGCAGCGGCGCAAAGGAAGCTGTGTCATGTTATTATAAATTCAGGCAAGAGCATCGTTATATACATCTGGCTAAGCCAGGTTTAGCCAGGTTTAGCCAGACAGGCATTGGCCAAGGCTATCCTGAAGTCATTTATTATCCTGGGTTGCAGAACATTCTGGCGATTGGTCAGAATGCTTATGATGGAGCCGGATTGTATATTCAAGTACAGGTAGCTGCCGGTAAAACCGGTATGACCCCATCCTCCATGCGGGTATAGTTCTCCGCACTGCCAGCCCAAACCCCGGTTTGATCCCCAGTCCCTGAACACCTGTTCCTTAAGCGCCGGAGAGATGAACCCGGCCAACTGTGCTGGCGCTGCTGGTGGCGGTGGTGGATGAGACCATCCAGATTTTCTCCGTCTACGGCCCCTAGCTCATGGATGTGTGGCTTGATCTGTGCGGCGCTTTCGCAGGCCTTTTTACTGCTTGGCTTATTAGTCGGAATTGTAAAACCACCAGACCCCCGTTCCAGGGGATTTTGATACACGGGCGCCTATGTGCGGATCATCAAGTGCCTTCACTACATAAACTTCTTGCGTTTAAAGACATACACAATCACCAGAATCACGACGACAAACACCAGCCCAAGCGCCGGATAGGCCATGGGGTGGCTCAGCTCAGGCATGTGCTCAAAGTTCATCCCATACCAGCCCACGATGAGGGTGAGGGGCATGAAAATGGCGGTGATGACGGTGAGGATTTTCATGATACGGTTGAGGTTGTAGTTGATGACCGCGTCAAGACTTTCACGCAGGTGCACGGCGCTCTCCGCAATCATCTGGACGCTGGTGGAAATGCGCTCAGCCTTGCCGATGAAAAGCCCCAGGTGCCACAGGTTTTCCCGGTCAAAGATCTCGTTCTCGTTCTCCTCCAGCTCCTGTGCGATGTCAATGAGCTGCTCCAGGTAGTTGTACGCCAGGGACAGGCGCTGACGGCAGGCATAGATCACGCGGCTGAGCTGCCTGTCCGCATCATCCCCCAGCAGGTCCCGTTCAATCTTGAGAATCCGCTGCTCCATATCCTCCAGCATCCGGTTGCTTCCGGACAGGAGGCGCTCAAGGACGGCATAGATAAACCTCTCCAGTGTCCCGCCCCCCTGCAGGCGCTGCACCGCACCCTCAAACAGCCTCAGCACGCTGCCGTCCGCATCCTCAATCTCCGCCAGCAAAAACAGATCTTTCTTCACTACAAAGGCGATGCGGTCCTGCAGGGCGTCCATGTCGGCCATGTTGATAATATTGATGATGCCGATGCTGGCATCTGCGTACACATCGATGCTGTTCCTAAGCCGTGCCGGCTCCTGTGCAAAGTCCCGGTCCAGCTTGTCGGCAATGCCCAGGGCCGGACTGAGGACCTTGAGCTTTTCCAGACTCAGGTAGCCGACCTTCACACCCGGGCCGCTTAAGGCCTCATCTCCTGCCGCCACCATGGTCTGGGGTCCCAAAAGATAGAAATATGCCTGATCCTTCAGCATAGCTGCCTCCTGCACCTCTCTGATGGGATGATAGCACAGGCTTCTGAAGCCCGACAACAGCGCGGTCCATTTATTTGACAAGCCGCCCGACGCACCTGTATAATTATTTTTTTTTGGAGAGTTTGCCCGGTTCCACCCTAATTGGCATGTTCTGGTTCTGGAAGGCGGATTTACTGAGCGCGATCGCTTTGTATATTTAACCATCGGAGCAGACGAGGAGATGCTCAAAGTCTCGCAAACATCAATTTTTTCGCTGTTTCTACGCAAAACAATAGTTGACCAAACTTGTATGAACTTGCTCAAGGACATGGATTGACGGCAAAAATTAACTAGAACTACATTGAAAGAGTTCTGCGTTGCCAAAAATGATGATAGGATCAGTTGTTCGGAGTGCAAAAAAGTTGTGGTTCAGCGCAAAAGCCGAATTACGACGAAAAACCGCAAAAATCCCGAAATGATAGTTCCTATAAGTAGGAGAAGTTCGATTATGAAAATCAATAAAATATTTTTACTTATACTAGTATTTTTATCCCTTTTTTTATTTTCATCTTGCATGACGATAAACCAGTATGGGCAGAATACTGACAGTTTTGAAGTTCTGTATTCCGGTGGAATACAGAAATATAAAAAAAATGGAACATATACGGAACGCGATATTGTGGTGAATGATAGAGATAAATCCGGTATTGAATTTGAACGGCTTGTTTCCGGAACTGTTAGATATATGAAAATGGATGGAGCCATAAGCCTGTCTGATTCTGTATATACTATAAAAATATCTTATAAACAGGAATTTGATGATAAAGACAGTATACATTCGGTAAGAAATATTGTCGTTGAAGGCTTACCCGCAATGTACCAGTTTACTAAATTTGATATCAGCGGTACGGCAGTATTTATAAAAAAATACATACATGAAAAAGATATGCCTGTCGTTTTTACAAATTTTTCCATTGGCGAAAATGGTTTTTCCGTATTAGCAACGGTTATGAATGTTTTACCGTCATTAAATGATAACATAAGTTCCTTTACCGATTTAATTCCATTAAAAGAACAAGTTTTTCAAATTGTGGAAAAAAATGGAACAATCTATGCAGAATTTTCTTACGATTCATATAAGATTTTCTCGGTACCAGATTCCAAAATGGATGAAAAATTATTGTGGCCGTGCATTGCCGTTTTCTCAACATTACGGAATATTGTGCTGAATATAAATTAACAGACGGATCAATCATTAAATGCATATTTATCGTAATACTTTTTTAGTTTTTATTGTTTTGTTGTCTTTTCCTAGTAGAATAGTTATATTAAAATTAAGTTATGGGTACCTCTAGAAGCTCGTTTAATTTTTCGAGGCGCCTTTTTTAAATCCTTACAGTATTTACACTTACATTATGGTAGACCTCTAAAACTGAAGTTTTTAGAGGTTCCTTTATTATGGAGGTTTTTTATGAGTGAATTTGCAAAGGTATGGAAGGAACAAGAGTCTAATCTTGATATGTATGTACCGATTGTAGCCCGCGTGCATGGTGCTAGTCATCCTGAATTTTTAGAAGTACGAAAGATTTATGATGAACTTAGGCCCTTTTTTGCAGATTCTATCTCTCATAAAGAGCAACTTAAAGATGGTTTTGGTAGACTCAAGGCTTTGACCACTGATTATACGGTGCCAAAGGATGTTTGTGAAACCTATGAGGCGGTATATGGTATGTTGCAAGCTCTTGATCAGGCTTTTGTGCAATAAGGTTAAGTCTAACGTATGCAGCGGTTTATCTTAAAAAATAAAAATTCTTTAGCCTTAATAAGCGGGTTTTTGATCGCGTTTGCCTTTGCGATGCATCATTTTTTTTCTTTAGACTTTATTGCCGAACTTGTGCTTATCCTAGCTTCTGTTTTAGGGTTTTTTCCGATTGCAATTTTATCTTATCAGGCTTTGCGCGTTAAGGTTGTAAGTATTGATGTTTTAGTAACGATTGCGGTTTTGGGAGCCTTTGTAATTAAAAACTATGAAGAATCTGCGATTGTAAGTTTTTTGTTTTTGTTTGGAGCCTTTTTAGAACAAAGGACTCTTAATAAAACGCGCTCGGCGATTAAAGAGCTTGTAGCTATGGCTCCAGAAACAGCACTTAAACGTATCAGCGATGACGAATTTGAAGAAATCGATATTGATGAGGTTTGTGTCGGAGATGTCTTACTTGTAAAAACAGGAGCCAAAATTCCTGTAGACGGTCGCGTTGTATCGGGCACTGGAAGCGTAAACGAAGCAAGTATAACCGGTGAACCCTTGCCAGTGGTAAAAGATGAGGATTCTTCTGTTTTTGCAGGCACAATTTTGGATAATGGAACCTTGTACCTTATTGCCGACAGAGTGGGCGAAAACACAACCTTTGGAAAAATAATAGAACTTGTCGAAGAAGCTCAAGATTCTAAATCCGAGGCAGAGCGGTTTATCGATCGGTTTTCAAAATATTATACCCCGGCAGTTTTAGTAATTGCAATCTTGGTTTTTGTGCTTACACGCAATGTAGAACTTTCGGTAACCATTTTAGTTCTTGGTTGCCCAGGTGCCTTGGTTATTGGTGTTCCTGTTTCAAACGTTGCCGGTATTGGCAATGGGGCTCGTCACGGCGTGTTGCTCAAAGGTAGTGAGGTTATCAATGATTTTTCTAAAACAGACACCTTTATTTTTGATAAAACAGGAACCTTAACCGAGGGCAAACCCTTTGTTCACAAACAAATTGACTATTATCCAAAGCCAGAGCTTGCTCTACGTTGTCTTGCAAGTATCGAAAAGGAATCCGATCATCCCCTTGCAAAAGCGGTTTTGGCAAGTATTGGCGATATTCCTCTTTATAAGGTGAGCGACACTCATGTTATTAAAGGTGAGGGGCTTATTGCGCGGCTAAGTGTTGATCCACAAGATTTTTCTAAACCAGAAGTCGAAGTCGCCGTTGGAAATAGGGCACTCATGGAACGCGAAGGGGTTTTTATAAGTGAGCAAGCACGGTTTGAAATAGAAAGACTTGAACGCGAGGGTTCTTCTTTAGTACTTACCGCACTAGATCGAAAACTAGCTATAGTAATGGGTATTCGCGACCAAATTCGGTTTGGCGTAAAAGAAGAACTACAAAGACTAAAAAAACTTAGAGTAAAAAATCTCGTCATGCTCTCTGGAGATAATCAGGGAACCGTAGATCTGGTAAGTGCTGAGTTAGGCTTTACCGAAGCTCATGGCAATATGTTGCCTCAAGACAAGGCAAGGTATGTTAAAGATTTAATTAGTAAAGGTAGGCTTGTTGCCTTTGTCGGCGATGGAGTTAATGATAGCCCGTCTTTAGCCTTGGCACAGATTGGGATTTCTATGGGTTCGGGAACCGATGTCGCAATAGAAACTTCGAATGTGGTACTTATGAACTCGGACTTTAGCCGTTTGTCTCATGCATTAGGGCTTGCCCAAGCGACCGCTCGCAATATGAAGCAAAATATAGCCATTGCGCTAGGAGTGGTTGTTCTTCTTTTAACCGGACTTATTTTTAGCGATTTGGTAAGCATGTCAGTTGGCATGTTGGTTCATGAAGGAAGTATTTTAGTGGTAATATTAAACGGGATGCGCCTGTTAGCTTATAAAGGACGACCCGAAAAAAAATAAGGGCAGCCCTTGCTTGGACAAGAGCCCCAAAACAATGGAGGAATTATGAAAAACGCATCGATTCAACTTGAAACCTTAACCTGCCCCACCTGCATAAAAAAAATTGAGGCAGCCTTAAAAAGCTTAGATGGTATAAAACCTGAATCTACATCGGTTTCATTTAACACGAGTAAGGCAAAATTTGAGTTTGATGAAACTAAACTTTCGATAGAAGATATCGAAAAATCAATAACCAAAATTGGCTACGAAGTACTAAAGTCAAAAGTAAACTAGAGAGCCAATTTCAAAAGAAACCGACTTTTGACATTAATTCCTTGGTTATGATTGTACTTGATTGGTAAAGGAGAAGTCATTTATGGCTTATATAGTTCCCCAAATCTTAGTGTTAGAGCCTGTTTTGCAAAAATATTGGCATATATTGTATAGGCAAAAAAGGCTTCATACAATATATGGTACCCAAAAGAGCTGACACTAATCTTCTGGGAACTACATATGGCTTACTCAATAAAGTACAAAATGCTTATTTGTTAGAAGGTCTTTCCTACAAATAGCAGGCCAGTAAGCAAGGAGCCCAAAACAATTACAAGCAAGCTCTGGGCGTACATAAGCAAAACAGCCCTCTTTATGTCTTTTGGTATGGCGTCTTGTCCGTTAGGGTTTAGCCATGGTTTGTCCACAAGGCCTTCTGCATAAAAAGAAGGGCCGCCCAGTTTTAAACCCAGGGCGCCTGCGTAGGCGGCTTCCGGATGGCCGGAGTTGGGGCTTTCATGGGCAAGGCGGTATGCAAAAAAGCTTTTAAGCGACGCTTTTATGCTGCCTCCGGCAATGGGCGCCAAAAAGCAAGCTGCAAAGCCGGATACGCGTGCAGCTATCCAGTTGGCAGCGTCATCGGCCCTGGCAGACAGGCGGCCAAAGTACATATACTTTTCGTCCTTGTGCCCGAACATGGAGTCCATGGTGTTTATGGCCCTGTAAACAAAGGCAGCCCATGGGCCAAGCACAAAGGCCCAGAATAACGGGGCAGCCACTGCGTCCACAGAGCTTTCTGCAACGCTTTCTATGCATGCCCGGGCTACTCCGCTGCTGTCCAGCCTTTCTGTATTGCGCCCGACCATCATGGATACTGCCAGCCTGCCTTGCAAAGGGGCTGCCTGCCTGCCTTGGGCCTGGTCCTCTTTCAGTGCCAAGTATACTCTATAGGCATGCAAGGCCAGGTCCTTTGCGGATATGGATGCCCACACAAAAAAGCTGCCCATGGCCATTCTGGGGACGGGCCCAAAAACAGAAGCCATTTTTATTGCAAGCCATGCCAGCAGCCCGGAAGAGCATGCAATAATTATCCAGCACAAGCTGCCAGCCATGGCCTCAGCCCTGGCTTTTTTAAGCGGGCTCTTAAGGAGTAATGGGCGCAGCAGCTTTTCCAGCCGGCTAGCTGCCCTGCCCAACAGTCTTACAGGATGCATTGCAAAAACGGGGTCGCCTATCAGGCTGTCAAGCGCAAAGGCAAAGACAATTGTTATGATTCGTTCACTCATAAGCCGAGTGCTGCAAGGATTGCGGGCATATCCACATTGGCTTTTACTATGGCAGCCAGTCTTGAAAGCTCCGCATCCAGCTCATTGGCCGGGTTTGCGCTCTTTGCGGCCTGCTTTTCTTTTTGGGCCTGCAAAAGCCCGTCGTCCTCTTCCGGTATTGCTAAGTTTTTTATCATGGGTATGCAGCCAAGCACCGGGTGCCCAGTGCGCTCCTTTGTCATGTTGAACGCGTCTCCAAGCAGGGCGGGGTCTCCCCTGAACTTGTTTACAACAAAGCCTGCTAGCAGCTTTAATTCCATGGGCAAAAAGCAGGCTGTGTGTCCTATAAAAGACGCAAATACTCCGCCCCTGTCAATGTCGCCCACTAGCAGCACTTTGGCGTCAGCATAAATGGCGGCTCCCATGTTTACAAAGTCGCGGGCTTTAAGGTTTATTTCTGCCGGGCTTCCGGCGCCTTCCAGAATGACAAGCTCGTAGTCCGATGCAAGCGAGTCGTATGCAGCTCTGGCAGCGTCTTTCATCATGCTGTTAAGTGCATAATAGTCCTTTGCGCCAAGGCTTGCAAAATGCTTGCCCATAAGATATACATCCGAGCTGTAGTCGCTTTTTGGTTTTAACAGCAGCGGGTTCATGCGGGCTTCCGGTTCAAGGCCGGCTGCCATGGCTTGTATAGCCTGGGCCTGGCTTATTTCCAGCCTCCCATCCAGTTTGGCAGAAAAGCCTGACATGTTCTGTGCCTTGTAAGGGGCAAGCCTAATGCCCATGTCCCGGAAGATGCGGCAAAATGCTGCTGTTATAATACTTTTACCCGCGCCGGAAGAGCAGCCCTGTATCATAAGCGCCTTGGCGCATGGTCTGGCCCTATGGCCAGCACTGGGAGGGGTTAATGGCTTTTCTTCCACCCTCTCTTCCGGCCCAAGCAGAGTCCCAAGCGCTTCCAGGATTGCGCTGTTTTCCTTTTCTGTTCTTACTGCAATTCTTATATAAGCCGAACCTAGCCCGTAAAAGTTTTCGCAGCGCCTTATGCCTATGCCCATTTCTGCCAGGCGCATGGCAAGCGAGCTTCCGCTGCCCGCTTCTTTTGCTACTTTTACCAGGTAGTAGTTGGTGTCCGAGCTTAATGCTGTAAGCCCTTTTATTTTTGCCAATTCTGCGGCCATGCGCTTTCGCTCTTGGCTCACAAAAGACAGGGTTTGCATGCGCCGCTCTTCTGCTTTGGGGTCGGCAAAAGCCAGGCGGGCTGCGGCTTCTGCCACAGAGTTTAGCGGCCAGTTGGGCAGCTCTTCCCGCAGAGCTATGGCCAGCTCCGGAGCGGCTATGGCATAACCAAGGCGCAGGCCTGGTATGGCCCAGAACTTGGTCATGGACCTGAGTATGATAATGTTTTTTAAGCCCTGTTTTGCAAAAAGGTCCAGGGCGGAATTGCCCTGCCCCGGTTCTCCATTGCCTGGAGCTGTGCATAAATCTGCAAAGGCTTCGTCTACGGCTATATAATGTTCCGGAAAACTGCCGGCCAGTTTTGGCAGTATATGCGGCCAGCCCGGAGGCATTATGCCTGTGGGGTTGTTTGGCGTGCCAAGCCACAGTATGGAGCCTGTGCCCGCAGCCTGCATGGCAGAAGCCAGCCTTGTAAAAGCTTCCTGCTCAGCGAGCTCTTTTTCAGCTTTGCCTGCGCCGGGCACGCTGGGCACGCTGGCCGCTATGGAGGCCAGAGCTGCTTGGGGGATTTGCGCCTTTACGCTGATTATTTTTAAGCCGGCTAAAAGGGATGCATCCCTGTAGCTTGCGTATGAAGGCTCTTCCACTATGGCAGATGCCAGCGGCCGCCTTTTTGCAGCAAGCCTGGCCAGCGCAAACATGAGCTCGTCCGCGCCGTTGCCAAAAACAAGGCTGTCCTTGTCAACTTTAAGAAAAGAAGAGGCAATGCTTTTTAATTCCCGGTATTCCGGGTCGGGGTAGCGCCCCGAGTCCAGCCTGCCCTGCATAAAGGCCGCATCCAGCCAATCAGGAGGGCCAAGCGGGTTTATGTTTGCGCTTGCGTCTATAATGGACGCTTCCGGAAGCCCAGATGCAATGCTTATGCCGAAAAAGTCTCCGCCATGTTTGGCTGATGGCCTAGCGCCCGGCTGTTCAGCCTGCGTCACGGCCGGCCTCTTTTGCTTTTTCTGGCCAGAGGGAGCACAAACTGCCCGTAAGCCTCATGGTTTCCATGAACAAAGCTGGTGTCGTATGCTTCTTCCAGGCGTTCCTGGCTCAATACTGAATCAGGCTTGCCAAAAACGGAGGAACCGTCCCTGTTTATTAGGAGCACCCTGTCGGCAAAGCGCTTGGCAAGGTTTACGTCGTGGAGGCTTACTGCCACGCCCTTGCCGGCTGCTGCAAGATTTTTGAGGATTTCCATAAGCTCCATCTGCCTGCCGGGGTCCAGATGGGCTGCCGGTTCATCCAGTACGAGTAGCGGGGTTTCCTGGGCAAGGGCCCTGGCTATAAGCACCCGCCTGGCTTCTCCTCCGGACAAGGATGAATATGGCCTGTCCGCAAAATCCATGCTGTCCATAAGTAAAAGGGCATGGTTCACAGCTTCCCTGTCCGTCTGGCAGTATGGCTTTATGGGTCCCAGTATGGAATAACGGCCCTGGCTTACTATGTCCCTTGCAGTATAGGACCATGCCGAGTTGCCAAGCTGGGGGACCCAGGCTGCCAGCCTTGCCCTGGCTCCGGGTTTAAGCCCGGATACAGGCCTGCCGGACAGCATGGCTATTCCGCCAAGGGCTGGAATAAGTCCCAGGCAGGTTTTTAGCAGGGTGGTTTTGCCCGAGCCATTGGGGCCCAGTATTACCAGTATGCTTCCATTTTGGACCTGTAAGCTGGCATCAGCTACCACTAATTTTGGTCCGTAGCCAGCTGACAGCCCTTCTGCTTCCAACAGGCTGGTAGCGGCTGGAGTGCTACTTATGGCGGGTTTATAATAGTTTTGCTTCATTTTAGCCCCTCCAGCCCGCGCCGCGCTATTTTGTACATAAAGTACGGGGCTCCTATAAGCGCTGTCATGGCGCCTACCGGCAGTTCCACCGGAGCAAAAGCCGTTCGTGCAAGGGTATCCGCAAGCACCAGCAGGCTGGCACCGATAAGTGCTGATGCGGGTATCAGTCTCAGGTGTTTGGGCCCAACCAGGCGCCTTGCCAGATGGGGCGCTACCAATCCAACAAAGCCTATAGCGCCGGCCAGCGCAACAGCCGCAGATACAGACAGGGCTGTAAAACTGCCTACCAGCATTCTTACCATATCTGGCCTCATGCCGAGGCTCCTGGCTTCTTCATCTCCCACAGCCAAAAGGTCCAGCTGGCGGGAAGAAGCCATGGACAGTACAAAGCCTATAAGCATGGCAGGGGCGCTTGCTGACAGTTCCCTGTAGCCCCTGCCGGAAAAGCCGCCCAATAGCCAAAACCATGCCTGATGCAAGCTTTTGTCTTTAAGCGCAATTATTATGGATACCAAAGCGGAAAAAAGCGAACTTAAAGCCGTGCCCGCAAGCAGCAGGCTGGCCGGATCGGACTTTAGCCTTCCAAAGCCGGCTGTAATATACACCACTACTGTTGCAGCCATGCCCCCCAAAAAGGCGGCCAGGCCAATGGCAGAAAAGCCAAGCGCCCCCTGGCTCCAGCCCAGGGCTATGGCGCATACTGCTCCAAAGGCTGACCCGCCTGAAGAGCCTATTACATAGGGGTCCGCAAGAGGGTTTCTAAAGAGGCCCTGGAACACCGCTCCCGATGCCGCAAGGGCCGCTCCGGTGCTTGCAGCCAGGCAGGCTCTTAAAAGGCGCAAATCTACTATAAGGGCTGCTACATCGTCATTCCCTTTGCCAAAAAGCGCGGCAACAGCTTTTGCCGGGCTCAACCTTATTGCTCCAAAGCCCAGTGCAGAAATAAAGGCCAGGCCCAGCATTATAAAAAGCCCCATAAAGATTCCTGGTATGGAATCTGTCTTGTGTTTTTTTGTCACTTATAAAGGTTTGGATAAAGAATTTTTGCCATGGTCTCCACAGCTTCTATAAAACGGGGGCAGGCTCTGGCTGCCAGGTCACCGTCCATAAGGTAAATTTGTTTGGCCTTTACCGCTTTTAGGGTGCCCCAACCCGGTCGCTTGGACAGTCTTTCTATAGTAAGGGCTTCTCCGTGGGTGTCCGGGGCCATTATCCAATCGGGGTTGCGGGCCAGCACTGCTTCAAAGCTTACTATGGGCCAGTCCTGGCTGGCATCATAAAAGGCGTTGCGCCCTCCGGCAGCCACAATCAGTTCGCCTGTAAAGCTTTTGGGGCCGGCACTCATAAGGGGTTCATCCCAGGTTTCCCAGAAAACAACAGGTTTTTGGTCTTCTTTTATGCTGGAAGTTTTGGCTTTTACTGCATCAAACCTTTTTTTTAGTTCCGCATTAAGGGCTTCGGCTTTTGCCTCGTTTCCGCTTATCATGCCAAAAAGGCTTATATTGTTAAATACGGAAACAATGCCGGAGTTTTCTGCCGCAACAAACTGCAGCCCCGCCTTTTCAAATGAGGGTATCAAAAGCTGGTGGGTATTGATGTTTCCTACAATCACATCGGGCTTTAAGGCTATTATGCTTTCTATGCTGATGGTTTTGGCAGAGAAGCCGCCTATTTTTGTTATTGACAGGGCTTCTTTTGGGTAATTGCAATAAGTTGTAACCCCTACAACTGTATCCCCTGCGCCAATTGCAAAAAGTATTTCTGTAAGTTCGGGTGACAGCGACACAATTCTAGTGGCTTTGCGGGGCAGGCTTATGCTTATGCCCCTGTCATCCTTAAACTTGATGCTGCCCTGCCCAAACAAAAGGCTTGCCGCAAGCAGCAAAAAAATGGCTGTAAATGCTTTCTTGTTCATTGTTTCCTCCCTGGAAATCGGCACGCTTTTTGTGCCATCCATTGAGGAACGATTCTTGATTGGCTTTGTTCGATATGCGCCCCTGGGCGGGCAGAATATCGCATAACGCCTGTACCGCGAAGCGTTCCACGAAATATGCAGTGGTTCAGGGTATTCTGGCTTGTCCATTTTTAAGGACTTACAGTTACGGGCTAGCTCCGGCTTTTTACCGGATTCCCCCTGAACAACGGCTGAGCATGACTGCTCGGAAAAACCTTAGTTCCACAAAGCTTAGTGGTTTTATATTTCACTACAATTTATAGTATGCAGCTGGCTTGACTTATACACTATATAGTATGGTTTTTGCCAAAATTATATTTACCACTAAGCTTTGTGGAACTAATTAAGACTATAAGCCGGGCGGTATGGAATGGTCAATAGTCAGCAGAACTGACAGCTCTGCTGACGGCATTGCCCTGCCTGGCCGGAAAGCTTTATACTAAAAATCCTTATGATAATTTTATCCACCTCGGATCAGGATTTGGACACAGCTGCCCAAGCCATACAGAAAGGCCTACTTGTAGTAATCCCAACGGAAACAGTTTACGGACTGGGGGCCAATCTTTGGAACCGGCATGCCCTGGCAAGGGTGTTTGAAGCCAAAAAACGGCCCAGCTTTGATCCTCTTATTGTGCATATAGCAAAAACTGGCGATATGGCAGAAATAGCCGACACAAATGTTCCTCATGCTCTGCTTCTGGCGGAACGCTTCTGGCCCGGGCCTCTTACCATGGTTTTACCAAAAAAAGAAAAGGTGCCGGAGCTTGCCACTAGCGGCCTGCCCACAGTGGCTGTACGTTGCCCCGACAATTCTGTTGCCAGGGAAATAATACGCCGCTCTGGAGTCCCTGTAGCAGCTCCCAGCGCCAATCCCTTTGGCTACCTGTCGCCTACCAGGGCAGAGCATGTAATAGCTCAGCTTGGAGGCAAAGTTGACTTTATTGTGGATGGGGGCCGCTGCAAGCTTGGGGTAGAAAGCACTGTTCTGGATCTTTCTGTAAGTCCGCCAGTTGTTTTAAGGCCTGGCGGCCTGCCAATTGAGCTGCTTGCAGAAATCATACCGGATATTCGGGCGCTTAGCCGCTCAGAGAGCAGCCTTAAGGCTCCGGGACAGCTGCCCAGTCACTATGCGCCCAGAAAAGCCTTATACCTTATTCCTCAAGGCCTCGTTTCGGAAGCCGGACCAAGGCCAGCTGCAAATTCTGCCATATTGTGTTTTGGGCAAGAATCCTCCTACAAGGCCAAGCAAACAGGGCTTTGGGCAAAGGTTTTGGATATGTCTCCGGGCATGGATAGCGTAGAAGCGGCTTCTGTTCTTTTTGAATACATGCACGAGCTGGATTCACAGGATTATACAGAAATATGGGCAGAACTTTTACCTGAAAAAGGGCTGGGTATGGCGGTCAATGACCGGCTTTACAAGGCTTCTTTTAAGGGTTAAGGGTCTGAACAAGCGGGTGCAGTATGCCCGACTGGTGCAAATAGGCTGCTTTTGCAGCAAGGCTGCCGGCAGCAATGCTGCCGTGTTTTTCTTCAGGGATGCTGCCTCTTTTTGCTTTGGCCTTGCCAGCCAGGCTTCTTATATTGCTAAGAGTCTTGTCAAGCTCGTCATAACTAAGGGGCTTATAATGATAATAGCCCTGCATTTCCACATCATTGTAAGCTATAAAATAGTCATTCTGCATACGGGTTTCTATGCCTTCTACAACAATTCCAAGATCCAGGCTTTTTCCCAGGTTAAGTATGGCTTTTACAACTTTTTCGTTCTGCTTTTCGGACAGCTTTGAAACAAAGGATATGTCCACTTTAAGAAAGTCTACAGGCAAGCGTGCAAGATAAGCCAGAGAAGAATATCCTGTACCAAAATCGTCTATCATGAAGGATATGCCAGGCAGTCTTTTTTTAATATCAAGAATGCGTTTTATGGCGCCTTCCGAATCGCTCATAATGGTTGTCTCTGTCAGTTCCAGTTTAAGCCATGATGGAGGCAGCTCCGATGCCTTTACAATGGATTCCAGCTTTTTTGGATATGCCGGCTGCATGAACTGCCTGCTGGACACATTTACGGATACATAAAGGCCTACTGCGCCTTTTTCTTTAAGCCTTCTCATGTCATAACAGGCTCTGCGCAGTACCCAGTCGCTTAACTCGGCAATGACTCCGCTTTCTTCCGCAATGGGTATGAATACCGAAGGCGGTACCTGGCTTTTGTCCTTTTTGGTCCAACGTGCCAGGGTTTCAAAACCTCTTATCTGCCCCATAGTGTTTACTATGGGCTGATAAACCAGGTGAAAGCTGCCTTCGTTCAGTGCCTGTTTTATTTCCTGTTCCAGGTTCCATTTTGTTATGGCTTTGTTGCTTATCTCTATGTTGTACAAGGTATAGCGGTTTTTCCCAGACTCTTTGGAATTGTACATGGCTATGTCTGCGTTTTTGGTTACTTCTTCAACGCAGTTTCCGTGTTCGGGTATGATGGCTATGCCAATGGACACGGTAAGGCTTATCAGTTCTTCATAATTTTTGTTCTGCATTATATAAGGCTGGGCTATGCTGAACAAAATACGCTTGGCCACGGTTATGGCGTCTTCTCGGGCTTTTAAAAAGGGCAAAAATATTACAAACTCGTCGCTGCCAAAACGATATGCGCTGTCTCCGTCCCTGAGGCTCATGCGCAGCCGCTTGGCTGTTTCTACCAGAATTTCGTCGCCTATATTGTGGCCCAGAGGGTCGTTTATGTTTTTAAAGCTGTCCAGGTCAATATACATAACAGCTGCCAGTTGCAACTGGTCTATAAGCTTGTCCTTGAAAAAAGCGGAAACTTCCTCATTATACAGGTCGCGGTTTCCCAGGCCGGTGAGCTTGTCATGAAAAGCAAGGTGCTTCATGCGCCGTTCCAGGGTTTTCCTGTAAGTGGTATCCCGGATTACGCAGCTAAGAATCCTGCCATCCCGTTCTTTGGAGCTGCCAAAGGACATTTCCATAGAAGCAATGCCCCTCTGCTTGGTTAGCCCAAGGAATTCTATTACATGCTTTAGCCCGAAGTTTTTTCTGTCCTGGTCATCAATAAACCTGTATCTTTCAAAAAGCTCTTTTTTGTTTTCATATACAGCAGGCGGAAAGAGTATGCTGAAGGGTCTGCCCAAAACTTCTTCCCGTTCCCAGCCAAAGGTAGTTTTTATGCCGGAATTGGCAAAAATAATATTAAAATCCCTGTCCAGCCAAAGAATGGTTTCATTCAGAGCCTCTGTCAGGGCTGTATATAACTCTTTTGCACTCCTTTGGTTCTGAAAAAGGCTTTTTTCAAAACCAAGGTCCCTTATCAGTGCAATGTAAGCACTGTGGCCGTTGAACTGAATCCCAGACAGCAGGCAATAGCTGTTAAGTATACTGCCATCTGCCTTTAAGCCGTGAAACGCCATTATGTCGTCTTGGCTGGGCAGCTTGGGCTCCATGCTGTTTTCATGCAGTTCTCTAAGCTTGGCCCTGAAAGTTTCTCTGAATTCTTCTGGCAAAAAACGGTATAAAAGCTTTCCGTAAATTTCCGGCTTGTCATAGCCAAAACTCAAAAAAAATGAATTGTTGGCCCGCAGGATTTCCGCATTGGGAGACAATATAAGAACGGAGTCAGGGGTACCATCCAGCAGGGTCTCAAGGCTTTTGTCAGACTCTTCTTTGGAATCCTCCAGCTTTATGGAATAACCTTGAATTATTCTTTCCAGAATTTGAGAAAAAATGGATCTGTCTTCTTCAACTTGTTTCTCATTTTCTGATATAACATTTTCCATATTTTTATTATAGCAAGAATTATTGTTCTAGGCCATGATTATTTGGAGCATGACCGGGTTTCTCTTTGCCCAGCTCCTGGGAGCGCTGGAAAGCGGCCCATACAGCTCTTGAAATAGCTGTTCTGAACCCGGCTTTTTCCAGATAATACAGGGCTGCTGCAGATGTTCCTCCGGGAGAAGTAACCTGATTGCGCAGGCTGGCGGGATGGCTTTGGGCCTGTTCGTAAAATTCTATGGAACCTTTTATGGTTTGAACAACCAGCTGTTCGGCAATTCTGTGGGGAAAGCCCAGGTGTACCCCGGCATCTATAAGGGCTTCGGTAAACAAAAAAACATAGGCTGGGCCGGTGCCAGACAGGGCAGTAGCCATATCCAGATATTCTTCGTTTTCTACAAACAATTCCAGGCCCATTGCGCCCAGGATGGTACGGGCAAGAGCCTGCTGGGAGGTATTTACTTCTTGTGATGCAGTCCAGACGGTAATGCCTTTGCCTATGCGGCCGGGGCTGTTGGGCATGGAGCGGACTATGGCTTTGTGTTTGAGCCCGGAGCTTATACTTTTTATGCTGGCACCGGCTATTATGGAAATAATCAGGGTTTCCGGCTTTAAACCTTTAAGGCTTTTTATTACTTCACTTAAGCGCTGGGGTTTTACAGCCAGCACAAGCACATCCGCATTGTGAACAGCAGCAGAATTGTCTGAAAAGGTGTTTATCCCGTATTTGTTTTTCAATTCCAGAAGCCGTTCGGGACTGGGTCCGGATGCAGCAATCGAATCGGGGCTGGATATGCGCTGTTCCAGCAAGCCGGCAATCATGGCTTCTGCCATAACTCCAGGGCCAACAAAACTGATTTTTTCCTTCAACATACCTTGCCTCATAAAGGGTCGATGGCAAAGGCATGACAGCTTTTACCATCAGCTGCTTAACAAAAGGCAGCCCAAAAATGAGCTGCCTTTTATCAAGCTTGGTTTTACATGGGCTGTTAGTAGTCCATGCCTCCCATGCCACCCATTCCGCCCATGCCGGGTGCTCCGGCTGCAGCCGACTTGGGTTCGGGTATGTCGGTTATGGAACATTCGGTTGTAAGCATAAGGCTTGCAACACTGGCAGCATTCTGAAGTGCAAAACGGGTAACCTTGGCCGGATCAATAATGCCGGCTTTTACCATGTCTACCCATTCCATTTTGGCTGCGTCAAAACCGATACCCTTTTTCTCGTTCTTGGCCTTGTCTGCAACTATGGAGCCGTCAATGCCAGCGTTTTCCGCTATCTGGCGGATGGGCTCTTCCAGTGCGCGCTTTACGATCTTATATCCAACCTTGGCGTCATCAGAAAGCTGATCCTGGCCATTTTTGTTAAGCGCGAGCGCTGCCTGGATTAGCGCAAGACCGCCTCCGGGCACTATGCCTTCTTCTATGGCGGCACGGGTGGCGGACAGGGCGTCCTCTACCCGGTGTTTTTTCTCTTTCATTTCCACTTCGGTGGCAGCACCCACATTGATAACAGCAACGCCTCCTGCCAGCTTGGCAAGACGCTCCTGCAGCTTCTCGCGGTCGTAGTCGCTGGTGGTTTCTTCGATCTGGGCCTTTATCTGGGCCTTCCTGTCGTCTATGTCCTTCTGCTTGCCTGCGCCGTTGATGATGGTGGTATTGTCCTTGTCTATTTTGACGGTTTTTGCGCTTCCGAGCTGGGCCATCTCGGTGTTTTCCAGCTTCATGCCCAGTTCTTCTGAAATGACTTCTCCGCCAGTGAGTATTGCTATGTCTTCCAGCATGGCTTTGCGCCTGTCACCAAAGCCGGGGGCTTTGACTGCGCATACATTGAGGGTTCCGCGCAGGTGGTTTACCACCAGGGTAGCCAGGGCTTCCCCGTCCACGTCTTCGGATATTATTACAAGGGGTTTGCCCTGCTGTGCAATTTTTTCAAGTATGGGCAGGAGGTCCTTCATAGCGGAAATTTTCTTGTCATGGATAAGAATAAGGGGATTCTCGAACACGCTTGTCATGGTGTCACGGTTGGTCACAAAATATGGTGACAGATAACCCCTGTCAAACTGCATGCCTTCCACAAAATCTATAGTGGTATCCATGGTTTTGGATTCTTCTACAGTGATGACACCGTCCTTGCCGACCTTTTCCATGGCATCTGCAATCTGCTTGCCAATTTCCATATCGTTGTTGGCAGATACACTGGCCACATGTGCAATTTCGTCCTTTTCTTTAATATCCTTGGAAATTTTTCTGATTTCTTCAACTGCAATTTCTACTGCAGAGTCAATACCGCGTTTAAGGCTCATGGGATCCATGCCGGCAGCTACGGCTTTAAGGCCTTCTTTTACCATGGAGTATGCCAAAACGGTAGCCGTGGTGGTGCCGTCTCCGGCTATATCGTTGGTTTTGGTGGCTACTTCTTTAAGCAGCTGGGCTCCCATGTTTTCGTAAGAATCTTCAAGCTCAATTTCTTTGGCTACAGAAACTCCATCCTTTGTTACAGTGGGTGCACCAAACTTTTTGTCCAATAAAACATTGCGTCCTTTGGGGCCCAGGGTAACTTTTACTGCTCTGGAAATTTGCTCCACTCCGGACAGAAGCTTTTTTCTGGCATCTTCTCCAAACAACAATTGCTTTGCCATTTTCTTTTTTCTCCCTTTCTTTAAACAGTTTTTCCGCCCCGCTCCGGCAGCGCTTGAAAAACCAAGCGGAAGCCTGTTCTGGACGGGTTGGTTTTCTATGTTATAAACGAATTGAAACTATTCGTGATAGGGAAGATACTAAAAACCTTGCTTGGTCGGCAAGAGGCAAAGCGGAGGCAAAACAGCTTTTTTTGTCTTGATGGTTCCTTTTACAGCTACAAAACAGTATAATTGCTGCCTATGAACAAAGAAATAGAGCTTCTTTATAAAGATGAATACCTGTTGGCAGCCAACAAGCCCAGCGGCATTTTATCCGCTCCCGACCGCTATGATCCAAATGTCATACTTGCCCAACATGAGCTAAGCATGGAGTACGGGCAGCTTTGGCCTGTTCACAGGCTGGACAAGGACAGTTCGGGCGTCATGCTTTTTGCCAGAGACAGCGAAACCCACAGGCTTATATCCATGGCGTTTGAAGAGCAGAGGATAGACAAGATATATCATGCAATTGTGTCCGGCAGGCCTGTATGGACCGAAACGAGCTGTGATCTTTCTCTTAGCCCTGACGGAGACAGAATGCACAGAACCATAATAGACGGCTCGGGGAAGCCTTCCAGGACCGACTTTTTGGTATTGGGCTGCCATTCCAGAATGGCCATACTGGAAGCCAGGCCAAGGACGGGCAGGACCCACCAGATAAGGGTGCACCTGGCAGCTTTGGGGCATCCCATTTTGTGCGATCCGCTATACGGCGACGGCAAAGCTGTATATCTTTCTGCTTTCAAAAAAAAGTGGAAGGGCGATGCATATACAGAACGCCCTCTGATAAACCGTACAGCCCTTCATGCTTTGTCCTTGAGTTTTGGGCATCCGCACAGCGGGGAAAAAATCGTTATAGAAGCGCCTTATCCCAAGGACTTTAAGGCCATGCTTAGGCAGTTGGAAAAAATGTAGTTCCTTGAAGATTCGTGACAAATGCAAATTTGCCCAAAACCATACAATGTATTGTATATGCTTAGCGGCTTCATACAATAAAAGGTATAGAATTGGATAATAACTAAGCTTCGTGGAACTATATATAAATAGCTTTTTTTGTTGACCAAAGCGCTTTGTTGGCCAAAACTTGTAGAATAATTACTGGAGGGTATATATGAAAACTGTAATTGAGTTGCTGCATTTTGCTGCCGGGCGCTATGGAGACAAAGCCTATCTTGCGCAAAAGCAGGAAGGCCGCTGGATAACAACCAGTTACAAGGAAGCGGACAAAATATCTGATTCATTTGCTGTTGCCATGCTGGTACACGGAATAGGCCGGGGAGAAAACTATGCCATTTTGGCAGAAGGCCAGTCATCATGGGTGCTTGGCGAGTTTGGGCTTCTGAAGGCTGGCTGCGTGGCAGTGCCCCTGTCAACCAAGCTGAGCCCGGAAGAAATTTATTTCAGGCTGGATCATTCAGAAGCCAAAGCCATACTGGTATCAGAAAACAATTTTTCCAAAGTGGCGGAAATACTTCCCAAACTGGAAAAAAAACCTCTTTTTATAATTATTTCCGACAAAAATGACCATATGGAAAAAAATGCC
>JAKPMS010000018.1 GCA_029548805.1 Spirochaetota bacterium
GAAAGCTACCAAAAAGAAAAAGGCATAGAACGCATGCCCTGGAAATTGTTTTTGGAAAAATTATGGGCTGGCGAAATAATTGCATAATACAGCCCAAAATGCCCGGGCTTTCTTCCCCTTTCTTTATTATTGGCGGAAGAAATAATCCGGGCAAGTTAATTATTTTTTCACTTTTTTACGCGGGAATTACCATCTGGTGGGAGTTACTCACGTTCGGGAGTACGCCGTCCAGAGCCTTTCCGCTATCTGTCTGGCCTCGGCTTCCGGCTCTATACCAACTTCCGGCATAAAGCTGCAGATTGCCAACAGGTCTCGCTCAAGCGTCGCAGCCGAAAGCGAGTTGTAACGCGCGTCGATCGCCTGCGGGAAGTCTATGATAACCGGCTTCCCATCCCTGACGAGCACGTTGTACGGGGAAAGGTCCCCATGGATAATGTTAAGCTTCAGCATCATCTCTATGGATTCCAGTAGCATCTCCTTGATTGCGCTTTGCTCACGCCTGTCAAGTCTCGCGTCCCGCAATCTGGGCGCTGCCTCTCCGTCTTCGCCGTAGATGAACTCCATTGCGAGTGCAACCCCGTTTTTAGCATAAGGAGCCGGTACGGGCAAGCCCGCTTGCCATAAGCGCTCCAAAACGCTGAACTCTGAGTAGACCCAAAAACCCTGGAGCTCGCTTGGCGTGGATAGTATGTGCATGCTGTCACGCCGGTTTATACCTGCCTCGAAAAGCCTTCCTTGAAGGTATCCAGCAATAGCCTTGAAGCTTCGGTGCTTGATGTTTTTGTACACCTTAACGGCAATGTCCTTATGTCCTTTTTCAGCGCAGGACGGGCAGCTCCACACGCATGCTTCCTTGCCTTGCTTTAGGATCGTTCCCGGACCCGATATAAGCCCTTCGCCGACAAAAAAATCGAAAGCTGACGACTCGTCCATCTCGTCAAAATCCGCTTGGCAGAAAAAGTCAATATGTTTCTGAGCGACCTTGTCTTCCCGTTTTTGTCCTGCCCGCTTTTGAGTGCGCATGCGGTTCCCCTTAGCGCACGAGTGCGCAAAGCCGTCTTCGTCGTCGATATCGGCCTCGTCGAAATCGCGCAAATCGATAGTTTTCATTGTAGTTTTCCCCTAGGGCATAGTTGGCCCGTGTCTTTTTTTAAGAGTGTTTGTCGTGTTTAGGGGGTATCGTCGCCGGGCCTTATAGCCGGTTCAAGAAAGCAGTGAAGGCGACGACACCGCGTGCCGTATTACCAGTTTATTCTGCATATGTCGCCTCCTTAAGAAGATTTGATTCCTCACAATAACACCAAAATATCGCGTTTGGCAAGGCCGATTTTGCCTTACCCGCGGCCTTCGGCGTACATCCGCGTCATTCGCGTGCTTGTATTTATTAGTTGAACGCGGATACAGCGGATTTGGGCGGATAATCGCGGATCAATATTTATAAAATTTAGAGGCTTCATCCGCGGCCATCGGCGTTCATCCGCGTCATCTGCGTTCTAGTCTTTAAAGAAAATCCGTGGCCATCAGCGTTTATCCGCGGCCATCAGCGTACATAAGCGTTCTAGTCTTAAAAGCAGAACCTTATAATTTCCTGAAAAACTGTCTTGGCAGATGGGCTCAGTATACTATGCCAGTCTTTTAAAGCTTCATATCCCCGTCTTTTATCCAGCCCTTGTTTTTCATAAGCTTGTATATTGCAAAAGACAAGGCTGCCGGCATAAGTATATACAGCAACAGAATTGAAAAAATTATGTACAAGGGGCTAGACTCGCCTATCATGGCTTCCCAGCTCAAAAGAGGGCCAACAAGGCCTGCTGTTCCCATGCCGGAACCCGCGGGCAGGTTTTTCATTTTAAAAACCACGGTTGCAAGCGGGCCGGTAACAGCCGAGGCCAGAGTCGGCGGAATCCATATACGTGGGTTTTTTACAATGTTGGGAATTTGCAGCATGGAAGTTCCCAGCCCCTGTGCAAGTAAACCGTTCAGGCCGTTGTCCTTGTAACTTATAACAGCAAAACCTACCATCTGTGCACAGCAACCCGCTGTTGCTGCGCCGCCGGCCAGCCCAGAAAGCCCCAAAATAATGGCAATTGCCGCAGAACTTATTGGCAGTGTCAAAATCATGCCCATCACTACACTCAATATTATGCCCATAAAAAAAGGCTGCAGTTCGGTTGCTTTCTGAATAGCTCTGCCAAGCCAGAATGATCCCGCTGCAAGCGGGGGCCCCAAAAATATGGCGGTAATACAGCCCGCCAAAATTGTTGCCGCGGGGCTAAGAATAATATCAACCTTGGTTTTTCCGGAAACAAGGCGCCCTATTTCTGCGCCTGCGAGGCCCGCGGCAAATGCGCCCAAAGGATCGCCTGGCCCGGAAAGAAGGACAGCTCCTGTTTGGCCAATCATGCTTGCAGAAAGAAAACCGGAAGAAAAAGCCCCTATGGTTCCGGTTAAAATGCTTGCAAAACATACCAGCTTGGGCGCTCCAAGTGCATAAGCTACACCAACAGCAATACCTGCTCCCGTAAGTACCGTTATTATCTGTCCAATTTTTACAAGAAAGGTACCAACAGAAGAAAGCAAAAGAATAAAGGAAGAAGAATTTGCTGAAGCAACAGGGAAAAAACCGCCAATCTGTTTAAAAATTAAGCCGATTATCAGGGTGGAAAAAAGCCCCAAAGCCATGCCGCTCAATGAATCCACTAAATAGCGCTTGACAAATTTGTTCATACAAAACCTTTTTTAGTCAAAAGTTGCCAATAGCATGTGCTATTTTTTGCTTTTTGGATAGCTATTTGATGCATAAGGCAGCGTGGAATTTTGGCAAAATTGCATTTTTCTGCAAGCTTTAAAAACAGAAGCGTTTCTGCGTCCATAAAAATTTTGCGCTACTTAATTCCCCAAAAAATACGCCTTTGACATATTGACATATTGTGTCAAATTTACCATATTTGCTTCATGACATTATTAACTATAGTGTCAAGGAGTGTGATATGGCAGTAAAAATTTTGGCCAGCGGGGCTTATATCCCCGGCATAAAAGTGAGCAACGAAGAACTGAGCAAGCGGGTGGATACGACAGATGAATGGATAAGGTCGCATACCGGCATTGGTTCCAGGCATTTTGCGGAAGAAGGCATGCAAACCAGCGACCTGGGGCTGGCAGCCGCAAAAGCTGCTCTTAACAGAGCCGGAAGAAGCGCTGAAGAGCTGGATCTTATAATAGTAGCCACTGCTACGCCCGACTATTTTGGCTTTCCTTCCACTGCATGTATTATACAGGACAAGCTTGGGGCTGTTAATGCTGCAGCTTTTGATGTTACGGCCGGCTGCACCGGCTTTATTTATTGTCTGGATGTGGCTACATCCATGCTGGAAGCCAACAAACTGGGACTTGCCAAGCGTAAAACTGCCCTGGTCATAGGCGCGGAAACCCTGTCCAGAATTACCGATTGGAGCGACCGCGGCAGCTGTGTGCTTTTTGGCGATGGCGCAGCCGCTTTTGTAATGGAACAGCAGGAAGGCTCCGGCAGCTCCGTTTTGCATAGCTGGCTAAGATCCAAGGGTTCCGGAGCCAAAAGCCTGTATTTAAGCCAGCCGGCAAGAACCAGCACTTTTGAACGCAGCGGAGATTACTCCAAACCCCCATCCATTGTAATGGATGGCCAAAGCGTATACATGTTTGCAGTAAAAGCTATTACAGATATTATCGATGCGCTATTGCAGGAAAGCGGTTTTAAATTGGGCGATTTCCGCTGGATTGTGCCCCACCAGGCCAATGCCAGGATAGTGCAGGCAGCTGCAAAGCGCTTTGGTATAGAAGAAGAACGCATGTATCTTAACATAGAAGAGTTTGCAAACACATCTGCTGCATCCATACCTATTGCCATTAATGAAATGGCAGAAAAAGGCCTTCTTAAAAAAGGCGACCTTATAATGTCCATGGGTTTTGGAGCTGGCCTAACTTATGGCGGCGTAATTATACGCTGGTAAAAGCAAACAAGCCTGATACTTAAATCTTAAGGAGAACAAGCTGATGAGAAAAGCACTTGTTACAGGAATGGGCATAATAAGCCCCATAGGGAACGATATTGACAGCTTTTGGTCTGCCATTCAGGCGGGCCATAGCGGTGTTGGCCCAATAAGCCGTTTTGACGCATCGGGCTTTGATGCAAAAATAGCTGCAGAAGTAAAAGGCTTTGACCCCGGCCTTTACATGGACAAAAAAAATGCCAGAAAAATGGCGCTTTTTACACAATTTGCTGTTGCCGCAGCAGTCCAGGCCTGGAAGGATGCCGGGCTGGATAATGCCAATATAAACCTGGAAAAAACTGCTGTGGTTTTGGGCAACGGCATAGGCGGCATAGAAATATTTGAAGAAAGCCATAAAAAGCTGTTGGAATCGGGCCCGGGAAGGATGCTGCCGCTTACGGTGCCCCTTATGATTGCCAACGAGGCGGCAGGCAATATAGCCATACATTTTGGCATAAAGGGCCCGGCCCTTACCACAGTTACGGCTTGTGCATCCGGCACAGACGCTCTGGGGCAGGCCCTGGACATGATACGGTCAGGCAGGGCCGATGTAGTTGTAAGCGGCGGAACAGAAGCTGCCATAAGCCCCTTTGCTGTTGGAGGCTTTTGTATGCTTAAGGCCCTTTCCACAGCATATAATGATGAGCCCCAAAAAGCTTCCAGGCCTTTTGATTCGGCCAGGGACGGCTTTGTAATAGGCGAAGGCGCCGGCATTTTGATAATTGAGAGCGAAGAGCATGCCAAAAAACGCGGCGCAAAAATACTGGCAGAATTGGCCGGTTACGGAGCCAGCAGCGACGCATACCATATTACAGCTCCCGAATCTTCCGGAACGGGAGGCGCCATGGCCATAAAAGCTGCCTTGCTTGACGCCGGCCTTAAACCAGAAGACATTGCATACTACAACGCCCACGGCACCAGCACCCAGCTGAACGACCCCATAGAAACACGCATGGTAAAAGCAGCCTTTGGCGCCCATGCCACAAAGCTTAAAATTTCATCTACCAAAAGCATGACTGGCCACATGATAGCAGCCGCTGGGGCAGCGGAAGCCATAGTTTCCATACTGGCCATAAGACACAGCTACTTTCCTGCCACAATTAACCTTGACAATCCTGATCCCGACTGCGACCTTGATTATGTGCCCAAAAAGGGGGTGCCGGGCAAAATAGACGCTGCCCTGAGCACTTCCCTTGGCTTTGGAGGGCATAATGCAAGCATCGTAGTAAGGAAGTATGAATGATTGTAAAAGGCAAAGAGATAGAAGGCATTATTCCGCACAGGAAGCCTTTTATTTTTGTGGATGAGGTGGAAACCCTGCCAGGGGGCCATGTAAAGGCAAAAAGGCTTTTTAATGATGACGAGATGTTTTTTTCGGGGCATTTCCAGACTATCCGGTAGTGCCTGGGGTTATTCTTGTGGAAACCCTTGCCCAAGCCGGAGGCGTCGGGGTGGTAATCCAGTCCAGAGAAGACGGCAACGACATAAACCCGAACGGCGACAAGGTCTTTTTTCTTGCCTCCGTAAACGATGTAAAGTTCAGGCGCCAGGTAAGACCCTTGGAGACCATCCACATGGAAATAAAAACCCACAGGGCTAGCCAGACCATAATAAAACAGTCGGGCAAGGGCTTTGTAAACGGGGAGCTAGCTGTAGAAGCATCCTGGTTATGCATTTACGGTCCCAGCCCGCTTGCAAATAGCGATACAAAAAAGGGGGACAAAGCATGACACCCATGATAAGGGGCAATATTTGCCTGAACGCTCACCCGGCCGGCTGTGAAGCCGCAGTCCAGGCCTGGGTAGCCAGGGCAGAAGCCAAAGCCGCCAACATCAAGGCCAATGCGGAAAAGGCTGGCAAAAGCCTTCCCAAGGCGGTTTTGGTGCTTGGCGCTTCCACAGGCTATGGCCTGGCTTCCAGAATAACTGCGGCCTTTGGCTACGGGGCAGCCACAATAGGCGTATCCATGGAACGCCAGCCTAGCGACAAAAAACCCGGCACTCCCGGCTGGTACAACAACCGCGCTTTTGACAGGGCTGCATCTAAAAAAGGCCTTTTTGCCAGAACAATAGACGCTGACGCATTTGCAAACGAGACCAGACAAAAAGTCATAGAGCTGGCCAAAGAAGAGGGCATAGTATTTGACCAGCTCATTTATTCGCTGGCAAGCCCTGTGCGCCTTGAGCCGTCCACCGGCATTATGCACCGCTCCGTGCTTAAACCCTTGGGTTCCCCCTTTAGCGGGCTAAGCCTGGATGTGCTAAGCGGAGCGCTCAGCAAGGTGTCCATAGAGCCGGCAAACGAAGAAGAAACCAAAGCCACCGTAAAGGTGATGGGCGGAGAAGACTGGGAACTTTGGGTAAAAAGCCTTAAAAACGCCGGCCTTTTATCCAAAAACTTTGTCACCCTGGCTTACTCCTATATTGGCCCCAGCCATACTTCCGGCATATACAGGGGCGGCACCATAGGCAAGGCCAAAGAGCATTTGGAAAAAACAGCAAAAGAGATGAATGCCTGGCTCAAGCCGTATGGCGGCTCCGCTTTTGTGTCCATAAACAAAGCTGTAGTTACCAGGGCAAGCTCTGTAATACCCGTGGTAGCCCTTTATGTAGCCAGCCTGTTCAAGGTAATGAAAGAAAAAGGCCTGCATGAAGACTGCCTGGACCAGCTATTGCGCCTGTATGCAGACAGGCTGTTTGCCGACGGCAAGGTTCCCACCGATCCGGAAGGGCGGATAAGAATGGATGACTGGGAAATGCTGGACGAGGTACAGGCAGAGGTTGCAATACGCTTTGCAAATGCCACAGAAGCCAATTTAAGGGAGATCACCGACTTTGACGGCTTTAAGCAGGACTTTCTGGAAGCCCACGGTTTTGCCGTAAAGGGCGTAAACTACGATATAGAACCTTCTCTTATTTAAAAAACCAAGATCCCTTTTTGCATTGACCGCAGCAAAAGGGAAAAACAGCCTGCCGGCTGCTGCGCTGCTTTATGGATGCTGTTTTTGGGGAGGTGTAAAGGAAATCCAATAAATATCATTTCCTAACGGATATTGGGCTAGCTTCGCGATGGCAGCCCGCAGGCGCCGGCAAGGGCGCAATCCATCAAAGCAGTGCGGCGGTCTTATTTTAAAGGTTTTCTGGCATAATTTGACGCTTAGTTGCCATGTAAATGCATTGTGTGTATAGTTTTAAAAACCACCAAGTTTCGGGGAAGCAATCATTTTGAACATGCTGTTTCTGGACAATGGCGAAGACAGCCTGCCTTTGCCACTTAGCGACCCAAGGGCAGGACATATAATAAACATATTAAAAAAAGGACCCGGAGACAGGGTGTTTGCAGGCCTGGCCAACGGAAGCTTGGGCTTTATAAAAATACAGGCCATAGACAACAAATACATCCATTTTTTTTATGAACATGAAAAAGAAGCAGCGGAGCTTAACCCTATAATACTGCTCCTTGGCATGCCAAGGCCAATACAAGCAAAACGCATGCTTAAAGAGCTTACATCCCTCGGGATTATGGAGCTTGTTTTGAGCGGCACGGAGCTTGGAGAAAAATCCTACCTGGAAAGCAACTTTATTGCAAAGGCCGAATACCGCAGCACACTTATAGAAGGAGCTGTCCAAGCCGGAAACCCAAGGCTCCCTTCTGTAGAAAAAGCCTGGACACTAAAAAAGGCCCTAACAAGGATCGAA
This sequence comes from Spirochaetota bacterium, assembly GCA_029548805.1. Taxonomy (GTDB): domain Bacteria; phylum Spirochaetota; class Spirochaetia; order Treponematales; family UBA12059; genus SZUA-370. Next base: position 7,727 of record JAKPMS010000018.1, read on the forward strand.
GAAAAGTATCCGCTCCTAAAGGAAGCCGGGGGGCAGCTGTGGGCTATGGATCCATACAGAGCCAAAAGCCGCTTTGGCTCCGCATGTTTGCCAGAAGCTTCCTGGCGCAATCCCCTGGTACTGGCCATAGGGAGCGAGCGCGGCTGGACAGAAAGCGAGATAGGCAGCCTGGAAGCTTGCGGCTTTTCCTTTGCCAGCCTTGGAACAAGGATACTTAAGACAGAAACTGCCGCCATTGCGGCAGTTTCCATTGCCCTGGCATCGCTTGGCCTTGTTTAGCTGCTAAAGCTTCAGGGCTTTGGCCAGTTCTTCAACAAGCCTGCCAAACTCCCGGCATGCGGCTTCTACCGGTGCAGGCTCCGACATGTCCACGCCTGCAACTTTAAGAGCCTCAATAGGAAAGCGGGAGCCGCCGGACTTTAAAAAGGCAAAATAGTTGTCAAGAGCTTCTGGCTCTCCTGCCAGCACCTTTTTGGAAAGCGCAATGGATGCGGAAATGCCGGTGGCATACTTGTATACATAGTATGAATTATAAAAATGCGGGATCCTGAGGCCTTCAAGATTGCTGCTTTCTTCAAACACCATGGCCGTGCCAAAGTATTTGGACAAAAGCTTTCCGTACTCGGAACGAAGCGCATCCAAAGTAAGGGCTTCTCCAGCTTCCAGCATGGCATGGGCTTTGTGTTCATATTCCGCAAACATAGTCTGCCGGAAAAGCGTTGCCAAAAGGTCATCCACCCGGGATGCCAACAGATAGGTTTTAAGCTCAGCATTTTCTGTATTTTTAAGCATATAGTCAAAGAGGAGGGCCTCATTAAAGGTGCTTGCCACTTCTGCTTCAAAAATACTGTAGTTGTAATGCATAAAAGGGTTATGCTTTGCGGCATACCAGGAGTGCATGGAATGCCCTCCCTCATGAGCCATGGTAAATACATCGCGTATTACATCGCTTTTGTAGTTCATTAAAATATAGGGGTCGCCGGAATAAGAGCCGGCAGAAAAAGCGCCCGAGCGTTTGCCCTTGTTTTCGTAACGGTCCGCCCAGCCGGACAAAAGGCCCTGCTTCAATACAGTTACATATTCTTTGCCCAGTACAGACAGGGCATCCGTAACCAGCCCTACTGCTTCTTCCCAGCTGTGCTCCACTTTTACCTGGCCTGCAAGGGGCACATATACGTCATAGTGCCTAAGCTCGTCCAGGCCGAGGGCCCTTTTGCGCAGTTCGTAATAGCTATGGAGGAGCGGCAGGTTTTGGTTGATTACAGAAACCAGATTGTCGTATACCTCTTCTGCCACATTGTCCGGGAACAATTCCCTTGCACGGCTGGAAGAAAAGTTGCGCACCTTGGACAGATAGTCGTCATGCTTGCATTGGCCCGCATAAAGCTGGGCAAGGCCATGCTTGTGCGCATCATATACCCCGTAAAACTGCAAGTATGCAGCTTTTCTTACCTTCCTGTTGCGGTGCTGCATCAGGGAACTGAAAGTGGACTGGGACAGCGGCCTAGGCCCTTCGGGGGTTTCTACTTTGCCAAAATCAAAGTCCACGTTGGTAAGAACGGAAAAAGTTTCCTGCGGCGTACTGGCTGCATCCATAGAAAGGGCAAGCAGGCGCTCTTCGGTTTCTGTCAGCACATGGGGCTTGTACCTTAGCAGCCTTGACAGAAAAACCCTGAACTCCAGAAAGCGTTCTTCCTTGACCCATTCATGAATTTTTTCTTCCGGCACATGCTGAATCTCAGGGTTAAGCCAGCTGAAAGCACCGGAACCCTTGGTTGCAGCCATCATATAGCGGGCCATTCTGCCCCTTGAGCCTGAATCGCCTTCGTCCTCGGTCTGCCTCAGGTGGGCATAATAGCCCAGCCTTTCTTCCAAGATGGAGTAGTCCCTGAAAAATACAAGGGTCTTGTAAAGAGCATCAGAAGAAGAGGCCAGGCTGCCCTTGAAACCGGCTATCTTTCCCGTCATGCCTTCATATTCCAAAAGCCCTTTTTCCCAGGCTGAATCATCCTGGTAAAGATTGTCCAGCTTCCATTTGTGTCCGTCTGCCACATCTTTTCTGGCGGGTATTTCCATGTTTTTGCTCATTTGTTTCTCCTCTTGGCAATTTGTCCTTTTGCCAGCAGACCAAAGCTTGGCGATTTTGCATATTGCCAGCATTTATTGTACAAAGCTGACCGGACTTATACAACAAAGGCCGGCTTTTTTTTAAAAATTGTCTGTGCCGCCAAGCTTCGGGGTAGTGCTTTATCCTTTTATTCTGGCGGGCAGTCTTAAACCAGCCAGTCTTGTCAGGTATTTGTCCATAAGCTCAAAAGCAGATGCTGTAAAATGCTCGGGACTGTCTTCGCGGCTGTGCAGTATTTGCCAAGTGGCGGGGCTTCTGCAGCCCGGCTGCTCAAGAGAAGCCCAAGCCGGAAGCGAAGAACCGGCAGCCAGGGCATCAGCCTCGGGTCTTGGCAGCACGCTTGCAAGCACCGAAGGCATGCCGGCCAGAATATAGCCCAAATCCTCGCCAAAAGGCAGAGACAGGCAGTATACAGGAGCCCTGCCTGCCATCATTCTGGCAAGGCTGTCAGCCAGAGCCATCGACTCTTCTGCAATTTTTTTAATGGCGGTCTTGCCTGCTTCGGTAATTGCTCCGCTTCCGGGCTTGGGCAGCATTGCGTTTTGGTTTTCAGAAAAGTGCATGGGAGCCAGGGAAAGAACAAGCGAATCACCGCAGCCTGTCACATCCAGCGGAAAAGAAGCCATATCCCTAAAACCATAGTTTTCCATGGCTTTGGAAAGCAGAAAAGAACCCTGCTCCATGGGAGAAAAATAGCCAAGCTCCTCCCTGTCTGTAAAAACGGCCATTGTATTGAAGCTGGCCGCTTCCTTTTCCAGAAAATTGACCAGCTGAAGACAGGCTGCAGAATTGTCCAGGGCTCCCGGGCTCCCGGGAACCCTGTCATGATGGGCACTGATGATTTTTACCCTGTAGTATTCGTCCATTTCCGAGTTCTTTGGCCAGGCTAGCACAAACAAGGCGCCTTCCAGTTCCAGCAGGGAGTTTTTTATCCCCTTTTTGTCCAAAACTTCCTTGATAACCCTGCTTCTGTCGGCATTAATAGCCATAAAAGAGCTGAACCATGGCGGCAAACTGGATGAAAACTTTTCCATGGCATCCCTTTCTTTAACAAGCTATAATAGTTGGCAGATGTTACAAAGGCTTGGCGCCTTTGGCAACAGCTTTTTAAATTTGCCAAAACCGGAACTTTCTGTAGTATAACAATATCCAAGGAGCAATCATGTACCAAATAAGCATACGCTATCCTTCCGGCAATGCTGTATCCTATCCAGCCGGAATAAAAGTATCCGAGGCCATCAGCGGCTTTGGCTCCCTGGCGCGGCCGCTTGCTGCAGTCCTGGTCAACAACGAGCTTCAGCCTTTAAGTGCCAGTATTTTTATAAATTGCTTTATGGAGCCAGTACTGATAGATTCCGCCCAGGGAGCTTTCTCTTACCGCCGCTCCTTGTGCTTTTTGGCTGCCATTGCTGCCAGGGACATGTTCCCCAAACGCAGGCTGATAGTAGGCCAGTCCATTGGTTACGGTTTTTACCACCGCTTTCTAGACGGCAAAACTTCCGAAGAAGACATAAACGCATTGTCAAAACGCATGCGGGAACTTGTGGAAATGGATATACCCATAGCCACTCAGTGGTGGAGCTATGAGGATGCCATAAGTTATTTCAGGGCAAACGAGCAGGAAGACACCCTTATGCTGCTGGAGCTTAAAAACGAGCCCAGAATAGCTTTGAACGAATGCTCCGGGTTCAGGGACCTGCACATTACACCCCTGGTCCCGTCCACTGCAGTAATGAAAACCTTCGAGCTGTTGCCTTATGATGAAGGCTTTCTGTTGCGCTATCCAAAAAAAGAAAACCCCGACCTGATACCTCCTTTTGAAGACGATCCTCTTCTTTACAAAATTACCGACAATACCCGCCGGCGTTCCGGCGTACTCGGTGTACCCAGTGTAGGAGCGCTGAACAGGATAAACGCTCCCAAGCGCATAAAAGACTATATCACTGTTGCAGAAACACTGATGAACAAAAACGTTGCGGAGCTGGCTGACCAGGTAGCAGCCAGGGGAGATAGCGCAAGGGTGGTTCTAATAGCGGGGCCGTCCAGCTCCGGAAAAACCACTACATCCAAAAAGCTGTCCATACAGTTAAGGGTTCTGGGTTTTGAACCCATGGTAATAGGTTTAGACGACTATTTTGTGGACCGCAGCAGAACTCCTAAAGACGAAAACGGCGAATATGACTTTGAGCGGCTGGAAGCTCTGGATGTGGATTATCTTAACGAACAGCTTGTGGAGCTTTTTCAGGGAAAAGAGGTGGAACTGCCATCCTTTGACTTCAAGACGGGCGACAGAAAGCCGTCTGGCAAACGCATCCGAATGGGAGAGCAAACCATTTTGATAATGGAAGGCATACACGGACTTAATGAACGCCTTACTCCCCGCATACCCAAGGAACACAAGTTCAAAATTTATGTATCGGCCCTTACCCAGATCAATCTGGACGAACACAACAGGATATCCACTACGGACAACCGTCTGATACGCCGCATGGTCAGGGACAACCAGTTCCGGGGCCGCACAGCGCTGGAGACCATAAAAATGTGGCCAAGCGTTCAGCGGGGAGAGCGCCTTCATATTTTCCCGTTCCAGAATTCTGCCGATGCTGCCCTGAACTCGGCCCTGGATTACGAGCTTGGAGTGCTCAAAATATACGCGGAACCCATACTGCGCTTAATAAAACCCATGAATGAAGAATACTGCGAAGCCAAACGACTTCTTAACTTTCTTTCATACTTTGCTCCCATTTCTGCGCAATATGTACCCCAGGACAGCATTATCAGGGAATTTATAGGAGAAAGCTCTTTTAAATATTGAGCAAAACATCTGAATTTCAAAAAAACTGCCCGTTCCATAAAAATAAGCCTTGAGCGATGGCAGTTTAGCGTGTATTATTCCTTGATATTTCAAAGCAAAGTTTTTGGCAATACATATCCGGCCGAATTGTCTGCATTTGTGTATTGCATCAAAAACATTTGCAGAAATAAAATTGTGCAAAGGCATACCCGGAAATACTTGTTTCAGGGTTCCTTAATAAAAATGTTTTACTGTATGCCAAAATCCATATCTTGGCATGCAAGATTAAAACAATATCCAAGGGGGGATAAATACATGAGCAAAAAGAAGCTCACATTCAGCTTGGCCATTTTGCTTGTTGCATTGATGGCTTTTATGACTGGCTGTTCCAAAACACCAACCATTAAGTCCGTAGAAAGAAGCGGCAGCAACGCCACAAACCCGCTTGTTTTAAGTACGGGAACGCTGGATGGCAAGTTCAGTCCGTTTTTTGCAACATCAGCCTACGACATGGATGTTCAGGCTATGACTCAGCTTGGCCTCTTGTATTACAACAAGTTTGGCGCACCGGAAGCAGGGGTCAAGGCTCCCTGTCTTGCAAGCGACTATAGCCAGGAGATCAGCTCCGACAAATCCACCACAACCTATACTTTCTGGCTAAAAAAAGATGTCCTTTTTAGCGATGGCAAGCCCGTCACTGCCAAGGATGTGCTGTTTTCCATCTACGTGCTGGCAGATCCCTTGTACGATGGCAGCTCTACCTATTATACAATGAAAATCAAGGGTATAAATGAATATCGCCTTCAGACTAGTGCGGAAATCCTCAAGACAGTGGATGCCATACTGGATGCCGGCATTTCAGACAACAATGGATCCATAGCCTATAATGCTGCTGCAGGCATTTCAAACGACCAGCAGGTCAAGTTCTGGAGCTATCTGGACCAGGCCGGTGCCAAGTTTGCCCAGGAAATTGTAGACTATGTAATGGCTAAGTATACCAAATACATTGGCTCGGACTATTTCCCTGGCTACAAAGCAGACCAGGTCAGTGCCAGCAAAACTCTGCAGACCGCTTTTGGCATGGCTATGTGGGGCTTCGGAGAAGTGGCTGATAACGGTTCCTTTAAGGACAGCATGGGCAAAAGCTATGACCTGTCTAAAGATACCATTGGTGCCGACATTTACTGGAAAAACATACTGGATTCCTATGGTTATGACCTGAGTGACGCCGGTATCAATGCAGAAAAAGCCGGAGATTTGTCAGTACAGGATTATATCAAGGCAGAATATATCAAAAACGAAGGCCAGGTATCCGGCGGTGTAAAAAACATAAGCGGTATTACCACCGGCAACGCCAAGAGCCCGGACGGATCAAAGCGCGACTTTATAAAAATAGTGCTGGATGGTGTGGATCCTACAGCCATTTTCAAAATGGGTGTAGAAGTTGCTCCCATGCACTATTATACCAACGGCTTTACCGGCAAGCTTAATGATTATGGCGTAGCCACTGGCGACAAAGCCTTTATGGACTTCCTAAAGACCAAAAATGACAAACCGCTTGGCGCCGGCCCCTATGCTTTCCAGAATTACACCGACAAGGTAGTAACCTATACCGCCAATGACGGCTACCTTTTGGGCGCCCCCAAAATCAAGACCCTTAGGTACAAGGAAATTACCCTAGGTGCAGAGCTGGATTCCGCTAAAACCGGAGAAGTCCACTTCACCGACCCGTCCGCATCCAACACCATTATCAATGACATAACCGGCGGACAAGGCGACTATGCCAAACTGGCATATACCCTTGTGGATAACGACGGCTATGGCTATATAGGAATCAATGCCCAGGCTGTTCCTGAATTCAAGGTAAGAAAAGCCCTGGCCCATGCCATGAATGTACAGCTGGCTGTTGACAACTACTATCAGGATCTTGCCAGCGTCAACTACCGCACCATGACCAAAATTCTGTGGGCATATCCGGAAAACCCGAATAATCTGTTCCCATACGATGGCAGCGGAGAGACTTCCAAGAAATTGTTCCTTGAATCCGGCTATGTATATGACGCAGCCAGGAAAATTATGGCTTACCCGGCAGGCCACCCCAAAGCCGGCCAGCAAGCCACCTACAAATTCACCCTGCCAGCAGCTGCAGCTGACCACCCGGCCGGCACCATACTGCTTGACCTGCAGGAAGTAATGGCCAAAATCGGCGTCAAAATTGATATAGAAATTGACCAGAACCTGCTTGGCAAATTGAGCACTGCCTATGAATCCGGCATAGTCGGCTGGGCAGCAGCCTGGGGTTCGGGCGGAGTAGACCCCGACATGTTCCAGGTATGGTATGCCGATCCAAGCAAAAACCAGAGCACTTCTCCTGTAGCCAAAGGCCTTTTCTGGATGTTCAAAAACGGTTCCGATGAAGAAAAAGCCATGCTTAAAGAGATGGATGAACTCATTGATGCAGGAAGAGCTACCCTCGATACCGAGGAAAGAAGGACCATTTACAAGAGGGCTCTTGAGCTTTCCACAGGTCTGGCAGTTGAAATTCCAACTTACCAGAGGAAAAACCTGTTTGTTTACAATAAAAACATAATAAAAGCGTCAAGCTTGTTCAGCGGTGCCGATGTAACCCCTTTCCAGTCCCCCATAGCCTTTATCTGGAATGTTGAACTGAACTAATCATTAACAAAAATACACTATGATGGTACGGAGTCTTAAGACTCCGTACCAATTTTTTGCGGGTTAAGGATCATTATGTTAAAATACATACTGAGAAGGATAGGATTGTCCTTATTGATACTCTTGGGTGTATCCGCGCTCATTTACCTTCTTGCCATGCTCATGCCGGCCGACTATATAGACAATCAGACTTCTGCGGCCCTCCAAAGCGGTGCCATGACCAGGGACGATGTAATGCGCTTGAAAGAGCTGTACGGCCTTGCGGACAAAAGCTTTTTTGGAATAACAAAAAGCTATACAAAGTGGCTTGGCAGTACTGCAAGAGGCGATTTCGGCTTTTCATTTTTATACGGAAAACCGGTAACAAAAGTTTTGGGCGATTATGTATGGATTTCCTTCATAATTGCCTTGTTCTCCTTTGTCCTGGAAATTATCATAGGCATACCCATGGGCATAAAAGCCTCGGTCAACCAATACAGTGCCTATGATTATACGGTGTCCGTCTTTGCCATGATGGGAGCATCCCTCCCCTCTTTCTTCCTGTCGGCCCTTCTTATGAACATTTTGGCAATAAAGTTTCATATTTTTCCTTTGCAGGGTCTGACCTCCGCAACAAAGGTTTTTGCCCAGGATGCTCATTTTTTGATTTTTATGGACAAAGCATGGCATCTCATACTGCCCATAACTGTCCTGACCCTTCTTGGGGTTGGCGGCACCATGAAGTTTACAAGAACCAATATGCTGGAAGTTTTAAATTCGGACTATATCAGGACTGCAAGGGCAAAAGGACTGTCCGAGCATACTGTTACTTATAAACACGCATTCAGAAACACCATGATACCGCTTATTACTGCACTGTCAGGCATGCTGCCGGGCCTTTTTGGCGGAGCCATGATCACAGAAACGGTTTTTGCAATTCCAGGTATTGGTTACATGGCGCTTCGTGCCACTCAGCAGGGAGATATACCCTTTATCATGGGTTACAATATGTTCCTGTCCATTCTTACTGTAAGCGGAATGCTTATATCGGATCTCATGTACATGGTAGTGGATCCCCGGGTCAAACTGTCTTAAAGGGGGATTGGTAATATGTCATCCAGCAACGCTGCAGAAAAAAAACAAAGCTATACAGATACCTCGGATTATCAGGACTCCGACCTGGAGAAGAACTTCAGGGTAATATCCCCGGGGCGCATGGTGGCAAAGCGCTTTTTAAAAAGCAGGCTGTCCATAGCCGGAATTTTCATGATAGCCTTTGTTTTTGTGTTCTCTTTTGTAGGGCCATTAATTGTGGATATATCCTGGAAATACAGGGAAACCCAGGTATTCAAGATAGACCGTACTTCCGACATGGTAACTACCGCCGTTTTCAGGGGTCCCGACGGCAAAGAATACTCCTATTACGACAAATCCCAAACCCTTGTGCAGTTCAAGGCGCCGCCTTCCGGTAAGCATTGGCTTGGCACGGATACTTCGGGTTTTGACATTTTTATCCGCCTTATGCATGGCGGGCGCATTTCTCTTACAATTTCTTTCATAGTAATTTTCCTGGAAACCTTCCTTGGAGTAATCCTGGGCGGGATTGCGGGATACTTTGGAAAATGGGTAGATATGCTGATAATGAGGGCAGTGGATA